>JAEZSL010000336.1 GCA_023443925.1 Bacillota bacterium
ATGAGCTGGTGAAAGAAGGGAAGTCAATCATCATGATTTCTTCTGAAATGACTGAGATATTAAGAATGAGCGACCGTATCGTGGTTATGTGTGAAGGAAAGAAAACCGGTGAAATAGATATAGCGGAGGCAACACAGGAAAAGATTATGAATGCGGCAACGCTCAGAAATTAGGAGGAGAAAATGATGTCAAACATGAAAGGAAATATATTAACGAGTAATCCCGTTGTCAAAAAGATGGGTACGCAAAAAGCAATTGTATTGGTAATCATTATCGTACTTTTTACCTTTTTCTGTGTTGCAAGCCCGTCCTTCAGACAGTATTCGACGGTACTGAGTATTATGGATTATTCCTACTACATTACCTTAATGGCAATCGGTGTAACTTTTACGTTGATAACAGGTGGTGTTGACTTGTCAATTGGCACAGGTCTTGTATGTTATTCCATCGCCGGCGGTTATCTGGTTGTATATAAACACTGGCCTGTTTTACTTGGAATGCTGGTGGCAATCCTGTTTGGTGTTGCCATAGGATTATTAAACGGTATTTTAGTAGCAGTCATGAATTTACCGCCCTTTATCGCCACTTTATGTACCATGATGCTAACCAGAGGTTTAGGTTCCCTCTGCTCCGGCGGTTTTGGTATTCCCTGGCCCCAGGCAGGTACTCAAGGTGCGTGGTTTCGGAGTATTTTTAAACTTAAGATTGGTGATATGAAATATCCGGTAGGATTTTTACTGATTATTGTTCTGGTAATTGTTATGTCAATTATATTAAATAAATCTAAGATAGGACGTTACATTATTGCCATCGGCAGTAATAAGGAAGCAGCCAGGCTTTCCGGTGTTAATGTTAAAAAATATCTGATTATAGCATATGCACTATCCGGTTTATTTGCAGGTTTGGCCGGTATCGCCTATGCAGCCACCTTTACCAGCATTAATCCCGGTACCGGTGCAGGCCTTGAGTTAGATGCCATCGGCGGTGCCATTATCGGCGGGGTATCCACCACCGGTGGATCCGGTTCCATAGTTGGGGCTTTAATGGGGGTATTCGTAATGTCTATGTTAAAGACAGGACTTCCCTATATCGGGCTTCAGGCAAACTGGCAGCAGATTATCACAGGTGTTATATTAATTTGTGCAGTTTTAATCGACGTATTAAAAAGAAAAGACAAGTAGGATCAGTTTGTTATGTAAACGCGTAAGCGGTTCATAAATAAAAGAAAATTATGGAGGGTTCAAAAATGAAAAAGAAGTTTTTGGTAGGTTTACTTAGTGTAGCAATGGCAGCAAGTATGTTAACTGGCTGCGGTAAAAAAGCAGATAACAGCCCGGCTCCTGCGCCAACAGAGGGAGCTCAGACAACTGAGACACAGGCACCGGATACGACAACTGAAGAGGCAACAGCTCCGGAGACATCAACACCAGGTGAAATCGTTGCAAAATCCGCTTATCACTTTGAAATAGTATCAAAGGGCTTCCAGTCAACTTACTGGCAGGCAGTTTATAAGGGAGCATCTGCAGAAGCAGAAAAATTAGGCGTAACCATTAACATGGTTGGTCCTAACTCCGAATCCGATATTGCTGACCAGGTTCAGATGTTAAACAGTGCTGTAAATGCAAAACCTGCGGCAATCGGTCTTGCTTCACTTGATACAAAAGCAGCGTTAGACGCAATTACAGCAGCACAGAGCTCCAATATTCCGATTATCGGTTTTGACTCCGGTGTTCCGGCCGCTCCCGAAGGTGCCGTATTTGCCAATGCATCCACCGATAACTACAAAGCCGGCGCAGTAGCAGCAGATGGTATGTATGAAGGTATCAAAGACAGAATTGCAAGTGCATCCGGTGCAGTTAGAATCGGTGTTGTTAACCAGGACGCTACTTCCGAGTCCATTTGCAACCGCGGATTAGGATTTATTGATGAAATGATTACTAAACTTACCGCTGACGGTAAAACAGTTGCAGTAGTAGGTAATGACTATTATGTACAGAATGTAAAAGGTTCTGTTGTGGATGAGAAGAGTGCCAATGTCATCATCGAAGTTCGTGTTCCTTCCCAGACAACAACTGAATTAACAGCAATTGAAGCATCTACAATCTTAAATCAGAAAGATACTATCGCAATCTTTGGTTCCAACCAGACAGCAGCAGAAGGTGTAGTAACCGCTAATGATAACTTAAGTGTTTTAGGAACAGGCGAAGGCCAGATTATCGGTGTTGGATTTGACTCCGGTTCCGTTTTAAAAGCAGCAGTATCCAGCGGTACTTTATACGGTGCAGTTACACAGGCTCCCGTATCCATCGGCCAGAAAATGGTTGACTTATTAGTACAGGTTGCTAATGGTGAAACTGTATCCAATGTTGATACAGGCTGCCAGTGGTACAATAAAGATAACATTGCAAGTGAAGAAATAGCTCAGAACTTATATGATTGATGCACTGCATACCTTAAGCAGATTTGCGGTACTGACTAAATAAGAAATAGAAATGAATGACTAATTAGAAATAGAACAAAGTTGACAAAAGAAGGAGCTGCTTGATATGAGGCCGCTCTTTCTTTTATCTTATAGGAATTTAAATATTTTTACGGCGGAGATAAAGGTTTTACACTTAATATATAAGGCGGTGTAATAATGAAAAAGAATAAGATAATTATAACGGATGAAATAATAACAACGGATAGAATAATAGCAACAGATAAATTAATAACAACGGATAAAATAATAACAACGGATAAGAATCCCAGAATAAACAGTATCCGTGCCAAATTGATTGGCGCATATCTGATACCGGTTGTTTTAATTATGTTACTTGGAGTATTGTCCTACTCCAGAGCTTCCGAAGCAATCGTATCCAATTATGAGGCAGCTACCGGAAATACGGTACAAAAAACAGCAGAATACTATAAAATGCTGCTGCAAAATACGAATACAAAATCGCAGAAGTTAGCAAATGACAGTGTATTAAGAAGTTATTACAGCGGGGATTATAAGGATTTAGCAAGTAAGGAAGCGGAGAGCTACGGTACCTTAAACCGGACCATACTCTCTGAAAAAACCTCGGATTCCAATATAAATTTAATTACCGTTTTAGCACCATATGGCAAAGGCTTATCCTCCAATGGTATGATACAGGGCGATACCTACGGCAAATTCGCTGAGACGGAAGAAGGAAAGACAATATTAAATACTTCCAATACGCAAGGGGTATGGAGCGGATATCATACCTTTCTGGATAATTACTTAAAGAGTTCAAAGAATACATATGGTATTGCCATATCCAGACCGATTATTAATAACAAGATGGAAAACATCGGGATACTGATTATGGATATTGCGCTGCCATCGATACAGGCACCTATGACTACCATTGATCTTCCAAAAGGCAGTCAATGTGCTTTTATTACCTCGGATGGAAGAGAAATAACTTCCGGGGGCGAAAATGAAAAGGCAGTATTTTATGGCCAGGACTTCTATAATAAGGCAATTAGTGCCACTGAGAATACCGGTTATTTTTATACTGGTTATGAAGGTGAAAATCATCTCTTTCTTTATTCAAAAATTGACGAGGGCCAAAGCATGCTATGTACGCTGATACCCAAAAGCACCATAATACAGCAGGCAGACGGCATTAAAACCGTTACTTTAATTGTAGTAATCATAGCAATGGTATTAGCGGTACTGGTGGGAGTAGTTATAGCCGGCGGAATCAGCAGTACCATAGGCAGTATTAATACCGTCGTAAAAATGGCGGAAGATGGGGACCTGACAGTTACGGCGGTGACAAAACGGAAAGATGAATTCAGGCTGTTGACGAAGCATATTACAGGAATGCTGGGTGGAATGAAATCCTTGGTTAACCGGACGGCAAATGCGGCTTATTCCATCTCCGAATCGGCGGAATCGGTGGCAGCAGCCTCTGCCCAGTTGGTGGATTCGTCCAAAAGCATAAACCTGGTAGTAGAAAATATTGAAACAGGTATAGAGCAGCAGGCGGAAGATGCTCAGAATTGTTTAAAGCTGATGGGAAATCTGGATGAAAAATTAGGCTATGTTAATACAAGCGTGGAGCAAATAAATGAATTTGCAGGTAACACGAAAGGTATTGTAAATGACGGTATGATTTCTATGGAAGAGCTGGGAACCAAGGCAAAGGATACCTTTAGGATCTCAAAAGCAATTATAGAGAATATTGAACAGCTGGGAACGGAGTCTGCAGCGATTGGAGGGATTATCATCACCATTAATGAAATCGCCGACCAGACAAATCTCCTTGCGCTAAATGCTTCCATTGAAGCAGCCAGGGCAGGGGAGGCAGGAAGAGGCTTTGCGGTGGTAGCAGGTGAAATAAGAAAACTTGCAGAAGCAACCATGAAAGCTTCCGAGAGAATCAACGGGCTGATCGGAAGTATAGAAGAACGTACCAAGGCAACAGTGCATACCGCTGGTGAAGCGGAAGAAATCGTAGCCTCTCAGGAAGCGGCACTACATAATACCGCCCAGGTATTTGACAATATAACCAGACACGTGGAAGGATTAATTAAGAATATAGGTGATATATCCTTACGTATTAAGGACATTGAAGAGACAAAAAAAGAAACTCTGATTGCCATAACGAATATTTCCTCTGTCCTGGAAGAGACGGCGTCTGCTTCGGTAGAGGTACAGTCTGCGGCAGATGGCCAGCTCTCTGCCACCGAGCATTTAAATGAGGCGGCCGAAAGGTTAAGAACGGATTCAAAAGAATTGCAAAACTCAATCAGCAGTTTTAAACTGTAATTAACTGGTTTGGGCGGAACATTATATTAATGGAATGTACGTGGTTATCCAACGATTAATATGGGATATTTTGCCCGTCTTAATCTATTACTACCGTATATTTTTATGAAAAGAAAGCATATTAAACTTATGATGGAGCTTTGATTATGTCTTAAAAGCGGACATGGTATAAATTGGACATGTTATAATAGTTGGACATGCTATAATAGTTGGACATGCTATAATAATTGCACATGTTCTAATTATTGATTGTAAACAGTTTGAAAGTATTATAAAATCTAACTACATAGTATAAAGTATTTTTATACAAAACACTAATAACTGAAAGCACTTAATACGGCTCTTAAAGGAGCAGGAGTGAAAGGATATCGGTATGGGTAAAATACAGAGCAGAAAAGTCAAACTGGAGAAGATTAAAAAAGGAGAAGTTTTTCAGTATTTTGTGGACTATGATAAGCTGAAAGAGCCGGAAGGATTCTTGCAGGATTTTATAGCGGAGTTCACAGAGAAGAAAACCTGTCTTTGTGTTATTGATTCCGATAACTTTTACACAAGAAAAAGTTCGGATGCCGAAAATAAAATAACCTTGCTGAAAAAAGAACTGGAGAGCCAGGAGCTTTTCTATAGCGAAATAGTAACCAAGAAAGAACCGGATAACAAGATATTTGGTATTAAAATATTAAATTCCGGTAAAGTAAACAGTTACAGAATCGGTTTGACAATTTCGCAGGATCAGATGGGAAAAGTAATGGCTCTTGTAAAGGGATATAATCTGTTCTATTATATTCCATCCGGCATGTTGGATAGGGAAGAACTTACCGGACAGTTTCAGAAGGTACGAGGAGATTACGAGGAATTAAGTGAACTATATGAATATAATTTGTATAACGACAGCTTATTTCATCGTATCCGTATCAACAGTAAAAAAGATATTGCTCAGTACCTTGAAGAAGTATTAGTCAGATTGGAGTGTTAAATGCAGGATAAAAAAGCTTTTAGGATGTTTTAATTCCTGAAACTATCCGGCGCAGATTCCGGTAAATGCAGAGAATCAAATTATATATATGAATCAGGCTCTATAAAAAGTGTGGCTGCCTTTTTATAGAGCCATTTTGTTCAGCGGGAATTACACAACCCTAGTCATAATAACATTCCATGGACTGTACTGAAGCAGTTAGAGTGTACATTGCAACAGTAAACCGCAGCAGATAAATATTACATTGCAGCAGCAAACCACAGCAGATAGATATTACATTTTGCAGCAGTAAACCGCAGCACATAGGTATTACATTGCAGCAGTAAACCGCAGTAGATAGATATTATATTGCAACGGTAAAACCGCAGCAGATATATATTGTATTTCGTAAAAACCGCTATAGGGATTGTCTGAATAATACGGCAGTGATATCTATAAAACCGTCTCTTTGATGTTAACCAGGTTTAAAACCTTCATAAGCGGCTTGAATAAAACCAGGGTTATTATAAAGTTTGCAACTCCGTGGGTGATATCAAAAGGAATGCCGGCTATCCAAAAGGCAAATGCAGCTTGCAGACCGGTGCGGACCGTTCCTCCGGCAAGCCCAATAAAAAAAGAAGGTATGGCACAAAGTGCTCCAAAGGAGAAACCATAACCTCCGGATATGACAGACCAAAACAATACAGACTGCTCCTTGCGGAACAGCCTGACCAGTATATACAGTATAAACCAGATATAAAGGTAGGTAATCCACCATAAAGCGAAACCATATAAGAAACCTTCCAGTATAACAAATACGGTTATAATATATGGTGTTTTTTTATGCATAGTTAATGTATAAATTATAATTAGAAGTGATACCAGTTCGATATTGGGCAGGAAAGACAGGGTATATTGAACGGCAATCAACAGGGCACCAAGCATGCCGATAAGTACGATATCTTTAATACGCATTTTAACTCCCATCTGTGCGCACTGGCGCACGTACAAATCAGGATGTTGAAAAAACTGCTTTTGTTTTTTCAACCTAATAACCCACCGTTAAGGTAATTTCAAAATGGTCTCCGTCCTTAACGGGTGTGGTATCTACGCTGGTATTAAGCGACTGACCGTCTAGGGTAAAGCACCACCACTCCTGTTTGGAATCGTCAACAGTTCTTCCGTCCACGGTAGTTACAAACATGCCGTACTCAGCTTCTGTTCCGGATATAAGGCCGATTTGTTCCAGAGCACCTCTTAAATACTCTTCATCCGTCTGAATCTCAAAAGCTTTACTGCTTCCGTCTTCCAGTATTACCTCCGCGGTTATTTTCTTTGAACCTTCTACGGGTTTTGGACTGAACTGTTTATAGAGTAATAACATAACAACAACAGCTGCAACCAGAATAAGCAGTCCAAGCAGTGTTTTCTTTGTATTTTGGCTAAGTTTCATAATTTTCCTCATTTCTCGCTGCTTATATGTAGGCAAGGCTTGTGAACGCAGCGCAGACACAACCAAACGGATGAATGTGAAAGTAAATTATCTTCACTTTTACAATTGTGATGCCGTTTCTACGGTATCACAATAAAGGTTTTTAATTATTAGATAGGCTCAGAGAACTTTCTCATAATTAAAAAAGTTCCTTTCGCCGAAGGCAAAGGAACCTGGTATAAATAACGATCTGAAAATTAACACAGCAGAAACCTCAGTACAGCGGTTAATGCCGGCTGTGGAATCCTTAGGTCTGCCATTTATCAATCAGTTATTGTACTTTTCTCCAAATCCTCGTGGCGGTTACAGTACGATTTTCAAGCAGGTATTCTGACTCATGAATCGGCATTTACTTCGGATCTTCCCAGGTGGTTACCCAGTGATTTTTGCAGATGATTCTGCCTTAGTAAACTCCTCATATACAGCGGCGAGACCGTACAGGCTTTGAACCTGTTTCCCTGTTCTGCTGCATACAAACAAAGCTCTTCAACCTTGATAACATGCAGCTACTTGAAATCCTATATAATATTACCTATATATTAAAACCATACTTACAGTATTATTAAATAAACTGGTAAGTAAGAAACTTATTTTTATAAAGTAAAGTATAACATTACCAATAATAGTTGTCAATTCAAGCAGTTCAATAGTTTGTGTCAAGTACTCGTTGGCAACTTTCCAACTGTTTTTCTATAATGATTTTTGATATATTTTTTTATCGACAAATAAGCCTTCTACAAGACTTCTTTTTCTTATCTAAATGCTTTTTTAAATG
>JAEZSL010000348.1 GCA_023443925.1 Bacillota bacterium
TGCAGGAAAAAATCGGGACATTAAGTGCGGCAAAAGCACCCAAGAAAGATGGAAAAGGAAATCCGTATGCAGATAGATTTAACCATAGAGTGCCATTATTTGAAGCCATGCAGACTGCATCTAGGAAGGCATTTAAAAAAGCATTTAGATAAGAAAAAGAAGTCTTGTAGAAGGCTTATTTGTCGATAAAAAAATATATCAAAAATCATTATAGAAAAACAGTTGGAAAGTTGCCAACGAGTACTTGACACAAACGATTTCAGGTCATGAACTTGAATAGTAATAAGAAGAATGTTACAATAGCACTAGATTGATATTGTATAATAGTGCCGCATGCACTGCCATGCAACCACTGTTATGTAGTATCGTAGTGCTGTGGTCATATAAAAATTTGAAGAAAAAGGTGTATATAGTATGCATATTAAGCACATGACATTACGTGTCAAAGATTTAGAACAGTCGATTCAATTTTATGAAACGATTATGGAGTTAACAGTGGCCCGCCGTTTAAAAGTAGAACAAACAGAACTCGCGTTTATGACAAATGGGAACGGTGAAACAGAGATCGAACTTCTCCATGTACCGCAGGGCCAAACCTTCGAAGGCAAAGGTATGTTTATCTGCTTTGCAACGGACAAATTAGATGAAATGCATCAGCTTGCCAAGGACCAGGGACTTAATCCTTCACCAATCCAGGATCCCGGCGACCAAACCCGCTATTTTTATGTGTATGATCCGGATGGGGTATCCGTACAGTTACGAACTTTTCCAGATTGATTTTGGGATATAATCCTTTTGGAAAATATGAGGAAATTAGCGAGAGAACAAATGGAGTAATTTCATTCGTTCTCTTTTTTATTGATTATTCACGAGCTATTTACAACGTCTAACTTTACAAAAAGCTTTTCTGGTAAAAGCTCCCGGAAAATTATATGCACAACTGAACCCCAATTAAATTTCAATTGGGGTTCTCACTTTCACTTACTTTGGCAATACATCACTAAATACGATCGTCATAACTCCTTTTCGCTGCTGCTCCGTTAACGGCTTTAAAATACCTCTATTAACTAACTCGTCAAGCACCATGATTTTGTTGAAATTCATAGACGAATAGTATTCAACAAGTTTATGCATATGTTTCGGATAATACATTTTTTCACTTTCGTACAGCAAATGAAGCTTTGACTTTATGTAACGAATCATATTCTCCGGATAGGCCGGTAATAATTTAATAAAATTATTACTATGTCCATTCATTTTATTCGTTTCATCGGTACAAACTTTAGCCACAACTACATTAATAACATCCTTTTCATTTTTATACAACAGACCTCTTTCATAAAGTCTTAGGAAATTTTCAAGGGTTGCTTCATTTTTTTCCATTTTACCTGTCATAAATAAGTATAAATATTCAAAATCACTGGTCAAATTATCACGCCAGCCAAACTCCCTTAAGTCAAAGACCGTACTGTTCTGCCAGGAAGCAACTGGATATTGCATGGACTCTCTTGTCATATCACCGCATGATTTGTAATGAGAATTGGCAGACAACTCTTTTTCCTCATCATAAACAAATGCTTGGGCAATATAGTCTCCTCCATCTTTCCTTTTAACTCGATAATGAGTACCGTCTAGCAGACTTGGATCAGAGAAAGCGTTATACCAATGCTCCCCGCCCAAAGCCATCGTTACTAATGACCATAACAAATAATTAAAATCATTATCAGGAACATATACCTCTAGTTTTTGATAATCAGAAAAAGCATCTGTTAGCAAAGGTATATATTCATCACAGATTATGTTTGCAATATCTTTCTGAATACTTTTAAACCCTTCCATAACTTTTAGCGGAATATTATCTATCTTTATATTCGTTAGATATTTATCTCCAATCAGCTTATCAAGAAAACCATATTCTTCAAGAAATTCAACTTCATCTTCAATATATACTGGGGATACCCCTAAGTCAGCTGCGATTTCACTTATTGTTTTAGCGTTAAAATATGCAGAATACGCTATATTCTGGCGCAGCCTTGTATTTAAAAAATCTGAGGTATCTCCCTTATTCCCAGGACAGCCATCATGTCCCATAAACGCAAAACTTACAGGCTTTATTCCTAATTCACCACTATTTCTCATTTTTTCCATACCTTCTTTCATAATCTTTTTCGCATCGTATAGATGCCATTTGACAGTCCCTTCCGGAAGATTTAATGCTTGGCTTATAATAGAAATCTTTTTGTCTTCATAATAATGCATAAAGATAATCTCTCTTTGAGTTCTGCTAAGCCATGAGATTTCCCGCTTCAATAGCTTATATTCCTCACATTGCATTATATTTTTTGTGAAATCTACATCTGAAGTAATCTCCATATCATAAATCGCAAGATTGCTGTTCTGTTTTATTTCCTTTACATATCTAGCATATACATTGCTGGCAATACGATACAAGTAGCCTTCCCAGTTATATATATCATCGACTTTAAGAAGGGTTACATATGCTTCAAGCACGATTCTTGCTGCCAGTTCCTCAGCTTCTTCAATTGTATATGTTTTTGATCGTGCATAGCCATAAAACGTTTTTTGGAATTTTTCTATCATTTTGTCTGCAAAAATCTTATCCACAAGGTTACCTCTTTTGAAAGCTTTCATTTTTGACAACTGTCATATATATAGTGTACGGTCATTGAAAAAGGTTGGAAAAAATATAAAAAAAATAAAACTGGGCAGTTTATCCGATGGGTTATTCATCGCATACCTTGAACAGGAAAAAAGATCCTTCTTTCGAAGAATCCTTTTTCCGATTCATTATCGAACTATTCCTTTACAACCGGGTACCAAAGTTCATATCTGTAGTTTTCTTTCGGGAAGTCATAATCAAAATATACCTGAACATCAGGAATAGCATTATCCGCTCTTCTGTATCCGGAAGATGGGAACCATTCCCGCCATATACGATTAATTAACTCCATCATTGCACCTTCAGCTTCGAAAACTGCCCATGTTGCTTCGGGTATATCAATCTGTTCTAAACCCTGAACATTTGAATTTTTAGTTGATGCAGCAATGTAATAATCAAAGGTATGCTCATCGTTAAAATCGGTACACAACCCCAGCAGGCCTTTGGGTTCACCATTGGATTGTTTTATAATTTCATCATAGGTACTCTGGGGTAAATCACTCCAGAATTGTGGTACTAAATTGTCTTCCGCATCATTTCTGAATGTTTTCTTAACTCCAACAACTTTAAAAGCTTCTTTTTTCTCAATTCTGCACTTCATTTTAATCTCTCCATTCAATATTATATGGAAAGTGATGCGAGGATAGGAATTAATAAAGATCTTCCGGCTTCTTGCATATTGAGGTGATACCTTATGTTGATTTTGAAAAGCTCTATTAAATGCAGTTGGTGATGAATAGCCATATTTCAGTGATATATCAATAATTTTTTCATCACTGTTTTGCAGATCCAGTGCTGCAAGCGAAAGACGTCGGCGCCTGATGTATTCGCTTAACTGTATACCGGTAACAATGAAAAACATATTTGATAAATCATTGCGGGAACAAAATGCCAGCTTAGCAGCATATTCAAAATCAATTTCATTACTCAAATTTTTTTCAATGTAATCAAGAGCCCTGTTCAGCCGTATATTCCAATCCAAATAGCACATCTCCTTTCATTAATAAGTATATCAGGAGAAATAATAAGAATCCTCTCTTCTGTCATTTACTTATGAGAGTTTATGTTACGTGCTAATTGAGTTCTTTCCGATAGGCACGTTTATTTTCTACTTCTAAGACATCCTCGCAAGGTTTTCCTACAAACTTAAAAAGTGATATTTTTTTAGGTTTTGCAATAATCAATAAATCATTTGGATTTTCATGATAGATGTCGCCTAAATATGGATATTTCTTAAGGTACTCCTTTGTAAAAAACGAGTGACCTCTTGGATGTCCGAAGTGTTCTGCCACTGCTTCAATTTTTAGATTACCAATTGCCAGAGCCACATTAGGATTCCGTTTAATTTGTTCAGCCTTTTCACTATTTCTGCTGGTTGAAAATAAAACCGTCAACCCATCATTAATGTGGCACATCATCCGTGCAGTAACCTGGTTATTTGCACAAGTTGCAAGGACAATATTTTCCTGGGACTGAAGCAGTTCTTCAATTTCGTTTGATAATTCAATATAATTTAGTTCCTCCACTTTTATACCTCCGTAAACAATAAATTTATATCCTGAATCTTACATATACACATTCCGCTACTCATTCCACCATACACTGTATTATATTTTATCCCACGATTAGAATAGATATATTGATTCAAGAGATGAAATAATATCCGTTTATAAATATTAATAAGATCGGTTTTCCGGTCAAAATAATTATTAAAATGGATACCTATAAATCATAAAATTATATCTTTCTTTCGTTATATGAACCTCTAAATTCCGAATCTCTTCCAGCTTAAATCCACAATATTCCAGAACCCTTTGCGATGCTACGTTGTTCACTTTTACAGTCCCAATTAAACAGGGAATATCAAAGTAGGATTTAGCCCAAATTAATGCGGCTTTTGATGCTTCCTTTGCATAACCCTTTCCACGATGATCTTCTAAAATACCATATCCGAATTCCGGTACATGTAAATCATCGTGCTCATTCAAACCTATATTACCAATCAGTAGATCTGTAGTTTTCAAAAATATGCCGAAACAAGTATACCCATGCTCGATATCCATTTTTTCGTAGTTGGATAAGTGCCATTCAAAGAATTGTTTGGCATTCTCTTTTTGTAACTGCCAGCCTGTATACAAATCTAATAGTGTTATAAATTGATTGTAATCTTTTTCTTCAAAAGGTCTTATGTACAATCGTTCCGTGCTAAGATAAATTGGATGTTTTCTTTCTTGAAGCCCAAAATGTTCGGATAAGATTTTTAAAGTTTCAGCCTTGGTGTCTCTGTCATCATCCGTTCTAACTAATGTAAAAAATCCACTTCTGGCAAATTCATCATAATGCAATTTACTATTCACTTTAGCAAGGCAGGCTTTAAAATTCTCCATTGTTTTTTGTGGATTTTCTGCTTTCATAATCTGCTCTTTTAAAAAAACCTTGTCTGGGTCATCACGGTCAAAAAACTTCTCAACCGACATAGCCTGTGGCGACAGCATTACTGCCACCTGATGATAATCAGCAATTTCATATAAGATATCAATCGGTATATTCGTATCCACAATTACCCGCTGATTTTTAGAAATATGAATTAATTCAGCCACTTCGAACTCAGCTGCTTCCAGTGATACTCCCTGTATCCATGCATCATATTCGTCCGGTGTCCTATTTAAAAATTCCTGCCAATCTTTCATTGTTTTAAAATAACACAGATTTGGATAGCGTTCCGGTACTATAATTTTATCCGCTGCCCGAGAGTGATAATTCTCTCCACATTCAACTAATCCGTATTTTTCGGCCAGTAAAGCTGCCATTGTTGACTTACCTGCATATGCCGTACCTGTAATAAACATCACATTTTTTAAATAATGCTTAATAATTCGATTATCTATCTTCATATAATGGTCTCCTTTTATATACAACAAAAATACCTATGCTGATATGCATAAGTTCTACTAGCAAAGATAATCTAAATTTATTATCGAATTCTACTGTTGTTATATAAAAAATGACACCACATGGTTTATTCTCCAATTTTGATTTATAAAATATCGACAAGTATTAATTGTTCGTTTCTCGCATCTTCCAGTCGATTATTTCATTCTGTATAAAAGTAATTATGCTATTAATACGCCTCTGTTTCATTCAATTTTTACATTTCATATCCTTAGGATGATACTTATTATACTTTCATAAATTATTTCTAAAAAAATGGATCTCCTTTTTTATTGTTATTTAAATGTTTATAGGATAACTGTGGAGTTCTGGGAAGTGGGTTTAATGTTCTTTGCAGAAGCTTTAATTCCGCAATCCATTCATTTCTATGATCCTCTTTATTTTCTATTGCTATTTCATTACCAAATACAATACGTGTTTTATCGGTCATTGATGGTTGTTCTAAATATATTGGCAGTATTGGTTTTTGTGTTAAATACGACAAACTAAAAATACCATTATAAATTCGCTCTATACTGTTATTATTTATATCCGATATAGTCCCTTGTGGAAATATTAATACATGCTTTGGTGAAGATGCATTTTTTAAATATTTCGATAAATTTATTAATGCCTTTGCCATATCTCCGGAGGAGTTTCTATTTACACCGATTAAATCATAATATCTGGTTACAAAGGACATGAGCTTTTCATTTTCTACCCATTCTTTTTTCGAAAGTATTCTTATGTTATCATGTAGTAATCCTAATATTATCGCATCGAAATCACTCACATGGTTCGAAGCGATAATATAATCTTTGCTATCTAAATCAGGCATATTATGTAATTCCACATTAAATAATTTAAATATACCTTTTTTAAAATCACCTTTATTATTAATATCTACACCTGAATCTATAAGTTGTTGTAAAAAAACGTCTAAGTAGTTAGCAGCATCTTCTCCAGTGAAACTAAAATTGTTATCCAAAACAAATCCTCCAAGCCTTTTTGTAACATATATTATAGATTACTCATCTGGTTATTTCAATGGTTTCTTCTATTATAGCATGCCAAGAATTAAATTCCAACATATTCCAAACCATTCACACCTACATAATCATAATGTATGGTCAGCCATCACCTAGCCGTTAATATCATATACCATAACCCTATCAAGAATGATTCCCCGTCGTCCTATGATGATTAATCCGGTTTTGCAACAATATAACATTGATATTTGTGGTTGATCCATTACCAAATTATAGTTTACCAAATTCTGGTCTCCCGGAAAAGTTACATCTAAAATAAGTCTATAATATCTTCTAATTGATAATTTTTGCTTTCTATATCTACACACTTTTTATGTAATAACTCATCTGCTATTCTTTTTTCTATTGTTATTCTTCGGTGAAAATGTTTTAATACATCATCAAAATTTTTATAATTATGTGCTTTTCCATAAGGGGATTTATTTAAATAATTCATCATTAAATGATACCAAACTTCTTCACCTTGCTCGTTGATCCGTTCTTCTTTTATCTGTGTAACACTCTTTTCTATGTCGGTACTTATTAAACGTATTACAAAAAAATCATCTGAAATATTAGATATCAATTTGCTGTAAAAATCTAAAATCTGCAAATCATCATATTCGGCAAACAACATTAATTCCTCAATTATATTTTGAAAGAACGTGCATTCAAATACATTTCCAACTCCATTAAAATTACGGAATCTTTCAAATATGATTTTACTAAATTCTTGAATGTTTCTACGACCTCCATAGATTTCATATCTTTCCATATATCGATAGAAATCCTGATTGTCAGTTTGAATCCGAGTATATGAAACAATATAACGACTATCTTCGTATATAGAATTTTCCATTATTTTATTCTCTAATTGCGGCCAATCTTTTAATGATTTTTTATACTGTTTAAATGTCATATAGGAACACCAAGCAAGTTCAACCGGTGAAAGATCTCCTTCGTAATAATAATTATACTCTGGAAATTTCCTCTGTAATTTACCCAGTAATGTAGTCTTCCCACTTCCTGGAATTCCCTCGATAAAAAAATTAAGCATATAATAACTCCTTTATAAATTGGGGCATACTTCTGATAACGTATGCCCCATGGACTAAACTTCAGATCTTTTCACTTAAACAATCTCCGCCTGTTATACCGTAAATTTCTGAACCTCATTCACCAGATTATCAGAGTTTTTATTCAGATTCAATGCTGATTTATTCAAACTCTCAACGGATGACACCTGATTAGAAGCTGTTTGGTTAACATTATTGGAGGAGGCTGCAATCTCTTCGAGTACAGCAGAGATATTCTCAATCGCACCCAGAGTGCTGACTCTTGCCTCTTCAATGTTCGTAACGTTATCTGTAATATACTTCAAAAATACAATCAGTTTCTCAACACTGTCATTAATATTATCATAAGAAACGTTTGTATTCTTAACTGCGTTTTCTTGAAGCTGTAATACTTTCTCCGCTTTGTGCGCTATTTCTACCGCTGTAGTCGTTTCCTCATAGATACTGCCGATAATCTTCTTAATATCATTAACCGAGGTTTTGGATTGATCTGCAAGCATTCTGATTTCACTCGCTACTACGGCAAAGCCCTTGCCATGCTCTCCGGCTCTTGCTGCTTCGATGGAAGCATTTAAGGACAATAGATTTGTCTGATTCGCAATTTCATTAATAACATTGATAATTTTGTTGATAGAGGAGGATTTCTCAGCCAGCTTTTCTATATGCTGAATGATATCGGTGGTAATCTCAATCGTAGATTTTGTCTGCTGATTAAGTTCTTCCGAGATGACAGTACCGTCCATAACATTCTTCTTGGTATTATCGGCTATCTGCCCGATTTCCTTCGTGTTCTCGCTGACAACCTCAATCTTTTGCGACAGGTTATCCATCTGTACCAGACATTCTTCTGCATCCTTTGCCTGTTGGTTAACCCCATGCTCGATCTCATTCATTGCTGAAGAAATATCCTCTGAGGATTTAAGGAAAAGTTCTGAAGTCTTAGTAACATTTAATGAGGATTCGGATACCTCACCGCTTAATACCATAACTTGTTGGATCAGATCCTTCATATTACTGAAGGTTAACTGAATCTCATCGATCAAAACGTGGAATTCATCCTTACGTTTCGAATCAAACTGAACAGTAAGGTCGCCTTTTGCAGCTACCTTTAGTTTACCGATAATTCCTTTTATGGTTTTATCGATTCCGGTAGATAACCAAGCTGCGATTGACACTGCCAAGATACAGGCGATAATTACTATAATAATAGTAATATTCTTAATATCATCTGCCTGACTGGTAATGGTGGATTTCGGCATCAGAGCACACAGGGTTGCACCGGTATTCCCTATTTTAGAATACATAAATAAGTAGGTTGCCCCTTTATACTCAACATATTTGGAACCACTCTTAGCTTCTTGTTCAAGGGCTTCCTTGTAAAAATCGTTATTCAGGAATATCTTCTCTGCTTTTAGTGTCTCGAGATCAATATTAGGATCCTTCTGTTTCAAAGAATAATCAATGATTTCTCTTTCATCGGAAGTCACCAGACCAAGGAAACCGGATTTATCAAATTCCAGGCTGGATAGAATATTTCGAATAACGTCTGTTTTTGTTTCAATAACTACAAGTGTATCTGCACTGGCGCCTTTACGTATCAGACGCATCGAGTAACCTTCGCTGTTGGTTTGCAGCTTTTCATCCAAATACGCATCTTCGCCGTCCCATATATTATCTGTTTTGTGTTTCGTTAAATATTTACCAATCTCAGTGTCTTTAAAGCCTGCAACGATTCCGCTCTCATATGAAACGTTTGAGGTAGTAATTGATTTGACCTCGTCGGATAAAAGATAAATATTCTGTATGAATTCGTCTGTGGTCTGCTTTGCAATTAAGGAACCGGAGATTGCTTTCCCGCTTTTAACTGAATCTATTGTACTATCCAGCTTCATAAAATACCTGACAATCTTATCCTCATTTGCATATTGAATCGCGGTTGCCTCAACCGATTTAAAGCCAAAGCGCATAAATTCTCCTGCCATATTGATCGTATCAACCGTTGCCTTCTCGTAATTTCGCTCTATTCCACTTGAAGCTTTTAAGAAAGATACTATACCAAGTATAATAATAAACACAATCGGTACAAGAAAAGAGGTTATTAATTTGAATTGCAGTGTTGAGAAGAATCTAATCTTTATATCATTATTGAAAATTTCTTTCCTTTCTTTTTTTAGTTTCATTTTACCAGCTGAAACTTTTTTCTTTACTTCCTGATTTCTTTGCAGTGCATCCTCCTTAAGCGTATTCACTTCTGTAGTAAACTGCACTTTCTCTGTAGCTTTCTCAGCTTCTAAATTTTTCTTATTCTTTTGACCTTTTGTCCTGATCCCTAGCTTTTTAATAAAACCATCACCCATTTTTTTCATTTTTGCCTCCCACGTTTTTAATTGCATTCGCTTATGGATAAATCTGCATAAGCATCTCATTAACAACATGTATACAATATACCATTTTACGACACATATTTCCAGCATTTTTACCTAAATATTTCAATATATTATTTTTTTGATATGCAAAACTCCCAGAACAAAATATAAACAGCATATTGTACTTACACATTTTATATATTCTTTCGGTTAGAATCAGTTTTTTGGCCAAACCTACCGTTTAGAACTCCATTAAGCTGAGTACGTAATATTACGATGATGCGATTTACATAACCTAGAAATTATGAGGTTCTCAAAAAAATTGATAATAAGAATAAGAAAAGTGAGCCCATATAATGCGTTACGAAAATTGGATTTCCATATTGTAGATGCTTTATTACGACAACACCTATTATAGCGGTGGCTGCCCGTAAATATTAAGTGCAATAAAAAAATCCCTTATAAATAAAGGGATTTCATAAGCGTGAGAAAGAATTTGAATACTATCCTCAGAATAAACCAATCGATAGAATTATTCCAGTATATCCTATTTTTACATATTTATTAAGTTTTTCTATATCCATATAACTTTATATTATATTCATGTTCTTTAATAACCCCCTTATCCGAGAGGTTGTTTCATCATGTTAATTTTATTTCTGATTTTATTGTAGTCAGAAAATGAAAAACTTGTTGCAACCATTAAACCCATACCGATCCACGGAAGCGCTGCCTTTAAAAAGTCATTCAACCATGTAAATTTCGGTATCAGCACCGTAGAATCGCTGGAAAAAGTATTTGTAAATATTGATAATACCAATATAATACATGCTATGAAAAACAGACTTACATTTATTTTAAGTTTTCCACTTAATGCTCTTTGACACATTGTTATTTTGGAATCCTTATCACTAAAGATAGATAAGTCGGTATTACAATCCTTAACATTCTTTATTCTACGGAAGTAAAACCAATTATTATGTTTTAAAACAAAGTTCCAGCCATAATCACCAAAAAGCTTAATATAATTGCTTTCCTCTATCATTTTGTTCTGAAAATCAAGCTGATAAACCCAATCACCGGGTTGGCATTTCTCGAATTTATAATTATTGTGAGAGATTTCTATTAGTTTCCAGCCTTGACTATGCATCGTAGTCAACCACTTTTCTTCCTCTTCAAATTCTGAAATTAAAAAGTTTGATTTTATTATTTTGAATTCCATACTACCCACCTCTTTTACGATTCTTATATACATTCAATCCTTTAAGCTATTAATAAGAATTACTTTCCTTTACACAGTAATAGCATAAATCTTTTAATAATTTGACCACCATACATTTTTTTACTTATTTTACAATTTCATATCCACGCTATTCCTGCTAACTAACATTTTATGTTATTATGAACAATATTGATTGACTATTTCAATGAGGCGGCCTGTCTTTTCAGAAGGTACATGTTCCGCCAGCCTAGCCCCGGCAATAATAGGCGCCCATATAAATATTTCGTTTTGTGAGATTCCACTTTTATCACAGTAAAGCTGCAGATATAAATTAGCCAGGTCCATCGAGAAATGCGAATACAGCAAATAGGTTCGATATACGTCCGCCCTCACATCACCTGCACTTGCATCAACCCAGTCAATAATAGTAAATTGATTTTCTTTTATAATAAGGTTAAATACATGATAATCTCCATGGCAAAGATATTTGTTATGATTTATACTAAATAACTTTTCTAATAGTGCATTTTTTTGTTTATCCTTTAGCAAATCAGCGGATAATATTTGACGGTGCAGTTTATCAGTCATCCATTCTAAATCAGGTGCTTTAACTGCATGTATTTTCAATTGAATATCGACAGACAACTTCATGTATTGCTCTGCTTTTGTCATATCATTGAGGATTAGTTCTCCAATCGTTTTACCCTCAATATGTTCCATTATAATAGCTTGGCTGCCGTTTACCTTTGTCACATCATAGATATACGGAACTGGCAATCCACAAGAGTAGGCATATAATTGCTTTTTCGCTTCATATTCCGCTTCTGTATCCGGCAGATTATCATTAAAAACTTTTATTATTTTACCATTATATAAGTATATTGCTGCGGTATTGCCTTTTGCAATTGGTTCTCCTAAATTCATATCAGTTAACACCCTTCCCTAATTAATCCATATTGTCTCTTTTGTAAAACCAGTTTCTACTTCTTCCCTTAAAACCCTGAGCGGCTTATATTTGGGTTTGCATCTTTTCCTTTTAATAAGTATTGTTCTTAATATACGTTGTCGGTGAGACACCTTTCATCTTCTTAAAGGCCCTGGAGAAATACAGATTATCATTAAAACCAACCGAGTAACCCACCGCTCCCACCGAAAGCCCGGAATTCTTTAACAGATAGCAGGCCTGTTCAATTCGAAACTCCAGAATATACTCTTCCGGAGATTTATCATAGTGCTTTTTAAATACCCGGTATAGCTGGCTCCTGCTAATACCGATATAATCCGCAATTCCCTGAACCGTCAATTCTTCTGCATAATTATATTCAATATATTCTGCCGCTTTTTGTGTATAAAGCATAACACTATCATGGCGTTCTTTTACAGAAGCATGTTCCGCAAGAAACCCTAAAGCTAACAATAAGTGTCCCGCCATTTTAATTTTATCCGAATCCGAATTTCCTTTCGCATCATATATATCCATCAAAAGCTTTTCAAAACGTTCCTCCATATTGGTATGAATCACCGGATTCTCTTCTGATAAATCAGTTTTTCCAAGCAATAACCTGGCATCATTTCCGTGAAATCCAACCCAGTAGTACTCCCAGGGATCTTCTTGATCGGCACAGTATGTTATTTCCGTATAGGGATATATCATAAATGTACTTCCGGCTGCCACCTCATAACTTCTTTTATTAACAGTATAAATTCCTTTTCCTGAAACCACATAATGCAGCAAGTAAAAATTTCGAACTCCGGGTCCCCATCTGTGAAGACTTGTACATTGTTCTCTGCCCACATTATTCACCCGTATAGAAAGAGATTCATTACCGGTAGAAACAAAGGATAGCTTAGAATTACCTATCATATCAATTCTCCACTCCTTAGATTTATACTGTATATTATAACTCTCTATAGCTCTGCATGCAACATAATTACATATAATTGCAACATTGAATACTGGAAAAACCCGGATATTCACGTTATGATATTAGTACAGTAAACCGGTTTACAATTTAAATGAATAGAAGGAGAACCTTATGAACATTACAATTACAGGAGGTGCCGGTTTTATCGGTTCCCATACATGTGTTGATCTGCTCAACCATGGTCATAATGTTACTATCATTGATAACTTCAGTAATTCCGAACAGACTGTACCGGATAAGATAAATCAGATCACTGGTAAGAAAGTGGGTGTATTTAAGTGCGACCTGCAGAATATGGAACATCTGGATTCTATTTTTTCTCAAATTAAAAGCGATGCGGTAATACATTTTGCCGCCTTTAAATCGGTGCCGGAATCAGTACAATACCCCTTACTCTACTACCGAAACAACATCGTTGGGACTTTAAATCTACTGGAGGTTATGGTAAAGTATCAGGTATCAAAGCTGGTGTTCAGCTCTTCTGCAACCGTATATGGAACCGGTAATTCCGTTCCTTATCGCGAGGATATGCCTACCTCGGCAACCAATCCTTATGGATGGTCAAAGGTAATGATTGAACAAATCCTTAAAGATACTGCTGCTGCAAATAGTGATATGAAAGTGGCAATACTAAGGTATTTCAACCCTGTCGGCGCTCATCCAAGCGGATTGATTGGAGAAATGCCAAAAGGTACCCCAAATAACCTTATGCCTTATTTGTGTCAGGTCGCCGCCGGAAAACTTCCCTATTTCAAAGTGAAAGGCATCGATTATCCCACTGCGGACGGAACTGGTATTAGAGATTATATTCATATCAGCGACCTCGCCTGTGGTCATAGAAAAGCCCTCGAAAAACTCGAGACACTAACCGGCGCAGAAATATATAACTTAGGTTCCGGTCAGGGGACATCGGTTTATGAGTTAATCGATATCTTTGAAAACGAGTGTGGAATAAAAATCAAACGAAAAACCTTTGAAAGGCGTCCTGGTGATATCAGTGAAAGTTACGCTGATCCAGGCAAAGCGGAACGGGAACTGGACTGGAAAGTAAATCATACAATTAATGATATGTGTAAAGACAGTTGGAACTTCATTCGAAACAACCTCTGATGCAACATTACTTCATATCAAATAATTTGCTTTCGTTTTAACCTCAAAAGATAAAGATTGTCCATGAAATGTCATAAAGCAAAGTTATTGGCTTTATACATTTCATGGGCTTTAGTATATGTTTTTTGTTTTCTATGTAAGTTTGATTAAGAGTAATTACTACGTCTATCGGTTTTTAAGATATTTTTGATCGCTCAAGGTGTTAAGTAATAGGGCTGCTTCACGAGCGTTTTTTAGAGCAGCATCATCTTTCCCGGCAGGGACATTATTCGTGTCAAGCGAATATATCGTTGCAACACATGGACGGCGTACATTCATAAACTTCATAATGGTCAGTGCGTTTTTAGTAGGAATTACTTCCGTACCTCTTTCTGCACCCACAATAAGGATAACTCCATTTTTCTGATTAATATCTTTCTGCTCCTTGCGAAAGTATTCTGCTGCAAAAAGAGTTTGTATTCGACTTGCTATATTTAGGAGGGGTCCACTTAAAGAAGAAAACCATATTGGTGATGCAAGCACTACATTATCGCACGCCTCAAGGAAGGGGTATATTTCCTGCATTTCATCATCAATGCTGCAACCTTTATTACTCCAACAATATCTACAATCATTACATGGGGAAATGTTGCTAAGATATGATAGAATTTTAACTTCTCCAGATAGGTGTTTTGTAAACTCCTCAATCAGCGCTGATGTATCTCCGTTTTTCTTAGGTGAACCGTTTATTATTAATGTTTTCATTAGTTTCTCCTCGTTGCTGTTGCTGTGGCAAATAATTCACAGAGATTTAAACAAAAACCTTGCATTTAGGAAACAAAAATGCAAGGTTATCTTGAAATATAATTTACGAACTTAATCTCTTAAATGTTTATACTTCTATTTGATTACCAGTTATTATGAGCTATAAAATATTTCTATGATTTTTTATATCTTTTCCATATTACTGTAATAACAGAAAATATAATGTATACTATTACGATATTAAGTAATAATGCAAATACATTAACATACATTGAGCTAAATGGCGTACTTCCATTTGGTACATCATGCACAGAGATAAAGGGAATTGGATATCCAATTGATGTTTCAAAACCATCATATTCCCTAAAAGGCAGCAAATAAGCACTAATTACGATTAGCCATGCTGATATATTCAATCTTTTTAAATCAATCTTTTTCAAACAAATCACCCTTACAAATAATACCATAAGAAGTCAATATTTGCAATCAGCAAAAGTACCATGAAGGGTATTATTTAAAGCTTTCCAGTATCCAAACTATACTTCTTTAGCATAATCTTTATCATAAGATTCCTTTTCCCATGAAATTATGACTTCAAGTTCCCAATGATACTGCGGAATAAATGCTTCCTTCTTGTAACCGATTTTCTCATAAAAGGTCTGATCACCGCCCAGCATTCCCCTGCATTCAGGATACATTAACTGTACTCGATTCGCTGCTTCGTGCAGGATTGCTGTTGCGATCCCTTTTCTTCTTTCCCACCAAACAACACCTAGGGGCTCAAGTTCGCAAAATGGCATTTTTTCGTCATGCCATATCATAGCCATCGCGACAGGTCTCTGCTGTTCATCAAGTACACATATATCCAGATTCTTTTGATAATATTTCATCTTTCGTAAATCATGGAAAGCCTCAACTCCATGTTTACAAGCATAATCATCTTTACCATAGCCAAAAGATTGGCGATGAATACTGGACAGGTAAAAATCCGGTGTTGTATAACCATCTGCAAAAGTATAACCATCCGGCAGCTTCACATCAAAAGGCTTTTTATCAAAGGGAAGAATATGCCTTTCTTCACCCCTTTCCATCTCATGAAAGCCAGACTGCAGAACCATTTCCTTTAATACAGTATTCCAATCAGGTACATAAAGGTTTACAGATCTAGTTCTCCGGTCTTCTTTAATTTGAGCAGCATAAGTCTTTGCAAACTTTATCATGTCCCTAAGAAGCTCTCTATCTTCTCCTCGTTCTTTTGAGTCAAATAAAAAAAATACTTCTCCATCGTAATTACCTTCATTGATAACACAAGCTGCCACTTTGCCATTTTCCCTATATACACTAACAGTATCATACCATGCATGATAATTTCCAGTAAAAGCAGGATGCAGTCCTTTTGTAAATTCATGTCTGCTTAATCCCCAGACCGGGTATTCCCATTGATAGGATGCAAGGATTATTTGTTCAATCTCATCAAAATCCTCATCTTTATAAAAGCTAAATTTATAACGCATATACCTCATCCTCCTATTAGTTTTTGTTTCATTTCGTAATGACCGCTTTACTCTTCTATGACTTATAAGTACTATATAGGATTCTAACATTTATATTATTTTGCATAAATGTCATAAACGATTATACTTATTTCTGACACTCATAATTGCAATTAGACAACATGTCTCTAGCTGCCAGTACATGAACACCCACTATTTCAACCGAAATATTATATCTAGTGAGCATTCAAAAGGACACCATATTCACGGTGTCCTTTTTGCAATTTTATGTTATTTATTAAGTTTGGGTATCATTATAATCCTGTGGTTCTGCACCTGGTCTAGTATTTCTAACTAATTCGATTATAAATTCCTTCATATCAGTATCAGAAGACTTTGGATTTAATGTCGTCATAGACCTTTTCATAAAACTCAATCATTTTTTGATTCGTTGCTTCACGGGCATTAACGATATCTCTCCAACCCTCTGCTTTTGTAACAAAATTGAAATTACAACAATTATCAGGTATTGGTAACTCATCCATTCTACTCATATCTTCAATCGCTTTATTTAGATACACATTATCAGTTCTAATCGTTTCAATTTGTTTTAAAATATATTCAACAGTAACTTTTCCTTGTATTTTTTCATCAACAATTACTTCTTTATTTTCATTCATTAAATTTTCCTCCAAATATTCATCTGGCGGACACACAAGGCAAATGGTAGTATCATTTACGAAGCGCGCCCTGCCTTTTTTAATAAGACCATTCGCTCTTTTCAGATAGGTCGCTTCATATTCATTGCCTTGCTCATCAATAACAGTAAAGTTTTTTTCTATGGGTATCATCCCCCTTGTTTTTTGATTTGCAAGTAGATATCTGTTTTTTATAATGGGTGCCGTCCCCATATCTATAAATAATATCGCATATATAAAATAAGTTGTCAACAAAATATTTCCTAATATTAGTAATTAATCTGCATGAAAAAGATTGCTATCAACACTTTGTATTATAATAGTGCATTCTTAAGTCCTTCAAAATCAAGATAATCTTCGATGAATTGCTTGCGAAGGAGTTCCAGGGGGATGAACTCATTATACTTCCCGTCTATCTGCACCTTGTCAGGCAACGGCAGATCATAAAGGTTAAGGTCACTACGAAGGATTTCATAGATGATATTACTAAGCTCCTCTTTTGTCCCATCAAAAATAACCTCGAGATAAACACAGGTAATCCAGGGAAGTTTGCTCTTTATTTTTCTGTGCCGTAAAGCGTAATTTAAGGTCATTAATTGTCTTGTTCCCACCCAGGGGAAGATGGCGAATTTTTTGTCAGACAGCGGGGTCACGAGATTATCCAATATGCCGCTGTTGCGGGTAATATATTGAATTTCTGCTAACCGTTCCTGGCAGCGGACGCTTAAATAAGGATACGTATCGTTCTCTTTTAGAACACTACGCACTTTACGGACAAGAACGGTATGGAGCTCGGCGTTAAAGTCCACATTCCAGTCCACAACTGATACACCGGGAACCTTTTTCACAAAGATAACCTTTGATTTTTCATTAACATCCACCGTCTCCCATGATATACCTGCCAACGCAAAACGGGTACCAACGGGGTAAACTTTATCAACTGTACCAATGGTGCGGTTTTCATCTTTAACCAGCAGATATTCCGGTGCCAGGAACACAGTGAGGAATTTATGACTGTTTACGATTTTTTCGCCTTCGCGCCCGATAATCAGCCCACCATGCTCGGTGCGCTGCAGCTGATCCAGGTTTATCATATGAGTAAGCAGCCATTTATAATCCTCCTTGGGAATGTTTTTAAAACATCCTAAGGTAAGTATAGACTGGGCAAGGCCTGCCGGGGACATCTCACCGTTGCTTTTTAAGCTGCTCATAGTCTGGTGATATAAAAGATTATAAGCATGATCCAGCGGCGGGATAGGCTCCATCCAGTGATCTTTGATATAAAGCTCAATAATACCAATGGTCCGTATAAATTCCCAATTGATTGGTCCGAGAATATCTGCGGAATTTATTCGAATGCTCTCCACAAAAGTAAAAAGCAGTTGTGGAACTTGTCCCCTCCGCCCGCATCGGCCTAAACGCTGTGCGAAACTGGAGACATTGAGCGGTGCCCCCACTTGAACAGCCTGATCCAGAGAACCGATATCAATACCCAGCTCTAATGTAACGGTAGCTCCCGTCACAATCTTTTCATCCGCAGATTTCATTTCATCCTCTGTATTTTCCCGCAGCAGAGCCGAAACATTACCGTGGTGAACCCGGTAAACATCCGGGGCTTTATTCTGAAGGGCTATTTCTCGTAAATGAGCAAGGACGAATTCTGTCTCCTCCCGGCTGTTGGTGAATATTATCGTCTTTTTATCCAGGGTTTGTCGGAACAAATATTCATAATGTTCCCGGTCACCTATATCCCCGGTGTTGACATCGACAACATTACCGCTTCCGTCTCTCGTGGTAAGATCCCGTTCTTCTGAATAATTTACAAAGCGTTCAATATGAAGCCTGATACGTTTTTTTCCTTCTTCAACAATGGGAGCTGCACATTCCCGGCCGGTACCCATATTCAACCAGTTTTTCGCCAGTGAAACATCCCCCAATGTTGCAGATAAACCAATCCGTCTCGGGTTGACACTTGTCAGTTGCTTAAGCCGCTCAAGAACACATAGCAGTTGTAACCCCCGGACATCCCGCATGAAGTAGTGAATCTCGTCAATGATAACAAACCGCAAATCAGAGAACAAAGACAGACAGGCACCACGTTTATTGGTAATCAGGCTTTCTAATGACTCCGGTGTGATTTGCAGCAAACCTTCCGGATTTTTAATAAGCTTATTCTTTTGGGTCTGTGAAGCATCGCCATGCCATTTTGTAACGGGAATATTGGAATCCAGCAGCATCTGTTCCAATCGCTTAAATTGGTCATTGATCAATGCCTTGAGCGGTGATATATACATAACCCCCACTGAGCTTGACGGTTTATTATATAATTCGGTAAGCACCGGCAGAAAGGCCGCTTCTGTCTTACCGGAAGCAGTTCCGGATGACAGCAGCAGATTGTCGTCGGTGTCAAAGATAACCTCACAGGCAGCTACCTGGTTACCTCGTAATTCTTCCCACTTATTTTGATAAATAAAATCCTGAATAAAAGGCGCCAGCCTGTTAAAAACATCCATAATCTTTATACCTCAAATTCCTGGAATTCACTGTGTATGATTTCGTCCGTCACACCGCCTTTGGCCATTTCAAAGCTGTTATCGCCTAAAATCTCTGAAACACTTTTCTGCGGATTCTGGTGCAGGATGTTGACCAGTTCGATGAAATCACGGATAATCTCACGCGGGGTAATGTGTGTCTGTGCACCGACACGGTTATATTCAACCGTTAAGAAATAAACCAATTCATCATGGGATAAGGTTGAAGTATAGTTATAAAGCTGCGCATGTATGTTCATAAGCTTTTCCACAAGAACATACATCTCCTCCTGTGACAGCATCTGCAGCCGGATGATGGGTGCCGACAGGTCCTTGATATCAGAGGTAGCAAAGTGTCCCTCCGCCAGACGTGAGCGTAAGGCTTCATAGCTGAATACACCTTTATACTTGTCCTCGATACATTGAGGTGTCCCACCCATAAGGAAGCCGATATGGCTCGCTTTTCCCTGTAATACATCATTATACATTGTAAGGATTTTCTCATAATTATTTGCTCTGGTAATAGAATTCGGTATTTTGAAGATATTGACCAGTTCGTCTATTACCACAAGCATTCCTTTATAACCGGCTCCTACCAGGAACGCCGCAAATATCTTCAAGAAGTCATACCAGGTCTCATCATTGACAATGAAATTGATACCCAAATCTTCCTTTGCTTCTTTTCTGGATGGATATTCGCCTCGAAACCATTTGAGCACATTTGATTTCATGGCTGTATCATCCTGTTTGTAAGCCTTCCAATATGTGACTACAGCCTTGGCGAATTCAAAGCCATTAACCATTCCTTCAAGGGAACCTGCCACTGCATATATTTGTCTTTCGACCAGATTATCAAATTCCTCTTCACCCACAACAGACTGCGCCTTAACCGATGCTTGAATACCGGATATCCATTTTTCAAGTATCAAGGGAAGTGCTCCGCCATCTGGTTTTGATTTGGTAGAAAGATTCTGAATCAACTCTTTATAGGTAGCCAATCCCTGGCCTTTGGTACCTGCAAAACGGCGTTCCGGTGAAAGATCTGCATCCACCACCACAAAGCCCTTGGCTGTAGCGTAATTTCGGATTGTCTGAAGCAGAAAACTCTTCCCGCTGCCGTATTTACCGACAATGAAACGAAAAGAAGCACTGCCTTCCTCAATCATTTCAATATCATGCAGTATGGCGGCAATCTCCTGGGTTCTGCCAACCGTGATGTATTCCAGGCCTACTCTGGGCACAACTCCGCCTTTTAATGCGTTTATTAATATATTTGCTATTCTGTTTGGTACTTGACTTGTCATACTCATCCTACCAATTCCTTTACTTGTTCTTTATAGTCTTCATATAAAGCAAATTCATCATCTAAAAGGTTATCACCAATAATATCTATCGCCTTTTCATTGATTCCATCCACCAGAACCTCCAGCATGATTCCGCATTCAACCGCATATTTCTTTAATTCTGTCTCACCATGCAGCACTACGGACAACGCTTTAATTTCGACTTCGTTCAATATAGTCTTCAAACTCGCCCAAGAATCATCCACGGGAGCCTGCCCGGTTTCAGGCGGTGCCATAGAAGGCTTGTCCTCCATTACAATATCAAATAAACTAAGCTGTTTATGAACAGGCATAACCGGAATAATCTCTTTTTCCTGTTCTGGCACAATTAGTTTTTCCTGTATAATAAGTGCTTCCTGTTTAATTCGGGACAATGCGGCCTGATCCACTACTACCACCGTTTTGGTTGCTTCTTTGTAGAATTCAGTTACCGAGCCATTTATAACTGCTTCAAGCGATAGACCTGCTGCCTTTAATTTAGCGGGGGCTTCATGGGTCACTGTATTAATATTGGCCGAAAGCTTAAACTTATAGTTCGTAACCTTCCTCAAAACAACTTCCATCTGCTTCATAATGTATCCTACCAGCTGCCCGCCGTTTTCGGAGGTGATAACCTTGCTGAATGCCCATTTATTATTACTGCATATATAAATTTCATTCTCAGATAGGATAATCCGCCTGTCTGCCTGCTTCATCCATGGATAAAATAATGCATCCTTAAACGGCTTCCATTCCGTCAGTTTCTTTTTCGCTTGAAAAATCGAATCATCAAAATGAATCCCGCTGTCTTTAAATGTCTGCCTGAGCTTATTGATTACGCAGCCGAAACAATCCTTAATCAATTTTTCTTTATCGTCTGTAAAAAAGGTTGATTTTCTTATATCATATTTTGATATAGCGCTGAACAATTCGAAATCGTCATCGGTATCCGTCATTTTAGGATAATATTCGCTAAGATTGTTGGTATCAATAAATTCCTTAAACGAATGGCTCAGTTCGTAGTAAATATGATAATCCTTCAGCCATCTTAGTACGTATTTGTCGATGGATTTATTAAACGCACCAAAAGCCCTCCAGAAAGACATCAGTTGATTAAGTCCATCCTGCGGATCGTTTACTCCGATGTTGCTTAACAGCTCATAGAGATAAAGAAATACGTAAGATAAGGAAATATCAGCTACATTCCCTTTTCTAACCTCTGAGCGCCAGGTAAAATAAGTCCGGAGCTGCTCATAGCCCATCATTTGATAATATGGAAAATATTGTGAAAACTCTACATAATCAGAATAATCATCGGTAAAATCTTTCATAAATATACCTTGTTTATAAAAAATTCTCGCATTATCCTGCTGAACCCGGCGATCATAAAATCTCGAATAATCAAAATTGGAAGCGTGTGTTCTTGCAATTTCTCTCATCCGTCGAAAAAGCTCCCGCTTCTCGTCCCTCTTAGGCTCCTCTATTCTTTGAGACTTCAACACAAATTTACCAACACCTGGTATAGGAGAAGAATCATATTCAATCTCATAAAACGAACCTTCGTCAAAAGAAACCCCTTCGGCAGCTTTCGTATAAGGCAGCTCTTTTTCAGCCCCGTCTCCTTGAACCTGCCGGCGCCCGGGAATTTTATATGAATCATATTTTTTATCTATATTATACCCGTCCATAGGTTTCCTCCTAAAAAGTTGTTCCAGGTAAGATTATTATATCGGTATTCTTACTTGTCGCAATCGTACTAAACTGTCTTCACCATAATTTACCTGTAGTTCTCAACCCAAAGTATTACCCGACAACCTTTCCAAATACTCTTAAATCGTTATGATCCAGAATTGGGATAGGGTCATATTCAGGATTTAGTGAAATCAGATACCCCTCCCCAAGCTTTTTTAGATAAATATTGTTATTCAAAAGTAATATTCCTATCTCTCCTTCTTCAAGTCCCGGCTGTTCATGAATAAAGACAATCTGCCGGTCTATAAAGCGGGGCATCATGCTATTTCCACTCACTCTTACCGCATAATCAGCTAAACCTGGAACTGTACTATCAACCTCAATCATCTCGTAAGAGCAATCGTCAAGATAATTACCATGACCTGCAGAGACCGGTATGTCATATAAGCGTAAGAGCCTTTTGCTGGCGAAAGCCTCTCGTATATCCTTCACCCGGCAAATATCACAAATAGCCAGAAATGCCTCAATCGAGGGTTTTGACACTCCGGTCTCCCACTTACTAATGGTATATGTTTTTACGTCAAAACCTTTGTCTTTCAGGCGTTCAGCCATCTGTGCCCGAGATATCTTTGCAGTCTCCCGAACTTCTAATAATTTTTTTCCAAAGTTCATGTTGAACACCTCCAAGATAATTATAAATAGTTTTTTTATTAAATACAACTATAAAATTGCAGTTTCTGCAATAAAAAGGTTAAATAAATGCAGAATGTGCATTTATTTAACCTTTAGTTTGTTTTTGCTTTAATTATAACCTTGTACCTCTTAATTATAACTATAGAATATAAAAAGTCTTCTAATCAGGTAATGTATCTCCAATATTAATTTGACTCCAATATATTGATAGCTGGCCAATATCTTCGGAACCAGGATCAAATTAATTCCGATTCAATTACAGCTTCAGCCACAAAGCAGGGCGGACACCGCCTTTACATTCGCCTTCGGCGAGGTTGCCTTTTAATATATTGTTGCCTTGGATACCAATATTACCGTCAGGGTGAATGTACACAGCTTTTACATTAACACGGCCGGGCGACCGAAGCCACCACCAATGATACCATTTTTCATTTTTATTTATTGCTATTCTTTTACTGTTGTTTTCATCTTTTCTTTGAAACCAATATCTTTGATTTTTTCCCGGGCTATACAGTTTTGAACTACTATCCCCGAAATATTGGCACGTTACTTCTTCAAGGCTTAGTAAAAATATGTAATCCCTTGTATCGGTGCCGCCTTTTGAACCATACCACTGATTGTCAGGATTTTTATTTATCACCGGAATTATTCTTGATTTATCTGCTGGGGTGAATTTGTTATAAAATTCATCGTTAAGATATCTTCTTAATGAGCATTCTGCCCAGGTTATATCTTTATAAGCATTATGGTAAGCACGCTGTTCAATAATATTTTCAGTTATAATCAAAGCCGTATTGTTTTGTATGTCAAGGACTCGCCATTCATATTTATCGAATACTATTTTATCTCCTACTTGCATAAGTGCCTCCCCTGTATTTTACCTGAATTCCTCTTTTAACTTGATTGGAACATATCTTTGAAGCTGCTTATATCCAAGTCCCTTTTCTATATCTTTATTAGCTATATTCCCTTCCTCCGAATAAGGCATATTACACATAAAATCACGGCTTTTGTCTAGTTCAAAATTTGTGCTTTCAATCCAACGGCAAATTTTATCCTGTACTTTGAGTATGCTCTCGTCATCTTCATCGATACTGACTGCCATAGCGTATAAGCCTCCCGGAAAATCGATTAATTTCAAAGGGCTTACATCGGCGGCGGTAACATCCTCTTTAACCGCGCAGATCCATTCGGCTTTGTCGTTTTTAGGCAGTAGAAAATCAAAACAGTCGAAAATCACGCTCCTATACAAAAGAATATGTTTCCATAATTGGTTCATGTATCCGCCGTTTTCAAACATATCCCCCCACAGTTGATCGCCGGATGTTACCGCTTTGAATCTTGGTATCCTGACCACCATTACATCCGGAACTTTTTTCTCTAATTTTTCCGTTATTTCAAGCAAACGGTTTATATTAGAAGGCTTGCCAATATAGTCAACACTGATCAGCTGTGTTTCCAGTTCTTTCGCTTTGTCATACAGCAGTTTTATGTCAGTATTATCAGCAAAATCTACTCGTTCTATTTCATGTATGAAGTCCAGTACAATATCTTTCAACTCATGCAGGAGAGCAACTTCATCGTCTATGTTTTGCACTTTCTTTTCCAGCACTTCTAAAACAATGTCGGAACTGGACGTGCAGAAAATACGCTGAATGTCTTTTATGCTAATGTTCAGCTTGCGTAAAATAAGTATTTGTTCAAGCCGCCTGACTGCGCTTTCGTCGTACATCCTGTATGCGTAGTCATCACTTCGTGTGCTGTTTATCAGCCCCATGTCCTCATAATACCGCAGTGTACGGGCTGTTATGCTATACTTGCTTGATACATCTTTGATTTTGATTAAGTTGTTCATCGGTTTCGACCTCTTTTCTGGTTTATTGTGATGAGTCTAGTATAAAGGCTTCCCTAAAGGCAGAGTCAAGGGGTAATGCCGCTCTTCTGAGTTTTTTGTCGAGGATATAAAATCCTCGCATAGCTGCCGCTTCGGTTGCTAACTTACATCAAAATCGGGAAGTCCTATAAAATAAGACCTCCCAATTATTTTCATTAAGCTCGAAACGGGATTCAGACACCGGAAACAAAACTGACGGATTGTTCAGGCATTATCCCAAGGTCTTCGGATTTGACAGTAATAACTTTTGCAAATTATTCATAAGGTAGTTTCGAGCTAATCCTGCTTTAATTTCATTTTTATATATTTCTCTAACGTAATAACATGCATTGGATAGAATAAACTTATATTACTTTCTAATAATTCCTTTAATTTTATTAAGGATATCCATCTAATATTATTCGTTTCATTACTCTTGTTTAATAATTCACCATCCGCATTACATATAAATATTTGTACTATAATTGGATATGATCCCTGAATACTTTGGCTGCATGAAAATGGTGAATAGCTTAACACTTTATATCCGTTAGAATCTATAACTATTGCTTCCTTTTCACCTTTAATATTTGTAACCTTTAATCCTGTTTCCTCCCAGACTTCTCTTCTCAAACAATCAAAAATGTTTTCAAATTCTCTAATTTTTCCAGCTGGAATTTCTAACAACCCGAACTCTGATTTTGCATCCTCCTTACACCTGTCTTGAACCAAAATGTAATCAACACCATCGATATTTTTCTCTATTATACCACCTACTCCGGGTTTGGCGAATAACTCCATTTCAATAACCTCCATTCTTCCTTACACTAAGCTGTTGGACTTTCTAAAAAAGTAATAGATTTTTTTTCACAATCTAACTCCGTGGCAATCCCATAAGGAATAATACCAATAGGTTTCGCATGCCCGAAATTTATATTATAGAAAACAGGCAATTCTGTAAGCTTTTCTTCATTTACTATAACTTGCTTAATGACAGTTTTATATTCTTCATAATATTGCTCACCTTGAGGTTTACCAACAATAATTCCACTTATTATTCTCAATACGCCTTGCGCTGCAAGGTTTCTAAATATCCATTTAACATAATCCGGAGACGGCTTATCTTCGCTTGTCTCAACAAATAGTATAGCATTTCTCCATTCTTCCAGCGTTGGCCAGATTTGAGTACCAATTGCCATCATAAAGACGTCAATACAACCACCCAAAAGCCTTCCTTTTGCCTTACCGGTCCCGTTAATAATTTCGTAACCATGCTCGTCCTTCTTCATTACATGCGGAGTATTAATATTTTTCTCATGCCAGGGAATATAATCGTCTGTCCATTCCTCAGAAGGTTCAAGTAAATACTCATCCCATTTGCCCAAAAGTATATCCTCTACCGCTCTTTTTGTATAATCGAACATTTTCACATATTCACCAAATTCACACATAATTGATGGACCATAAAATGAGATGACACCTGCTTTGTACATCATAAAATGATTAATTGTACTATCTGAATAACCCATAAATATCTTAGGATTATTTTTTATAATGTCAAAATCTATATAAGGAAGAAGCCGAATTGCATCATCACCACCAATTGCACAAAAAACAGCTGAAATCGTTTTATCTTGAAGGGCATCAATAAAATCTTTTGCTCTTAATTCAGGATGTTCTGACACAAAATCACTTCCCCTTAAAGCATGGGGCATACATACTACTTCAAGACCAAAATCATTTTCAAGCCTATCTTTCGCAATTCTATATTTATGTATAAAATTTTCATCACCTAAGCCACCCCATGAAAGACTAACAATTGCAATTTTATCGCCTTTCTTTAATCTCTTTGGTTTAATCACCCGGTTCGTCCTCCTTCTGAAAATATTTTTCTCTTAACATTTGATTTATCTTATTCGATTTTACCACAATATTTTGATTGGGTAAATTTATTATGCCCAGATCCTTGATTAATTTACTTTCCGAAATTGAGACAAGAGATACTTGCACACATGAGAAGGTGCGCTTTTCTATTAAATCATATAATTCTATTTTTTTGCCTGACATAAGCTGGATCTATCAGCTTCTTATTATGCTCAAATAAATCAACAGGAAGCTGAACGTTTTATTGATATTTTTATTCCTTTCTCAAAACGTTCTTACCTCGTCAATCATAGCCTTAATTGCCTTGTAGTCAGAAGCATTTAAACTGTTATACATTGTAAAAATAAAACAATTGGGAAACCTTGAAAATAAGACTTCCCAATCAATTAATCAAAACACGAAACGGATATCCTGCTAGTTTTATTCTCTAATTTTTGTTATTCCTTGATTTTTGTTTGGACGTATTAATAACCTTATTTTTACTCCATTCATCTTCATTTTTTAATTGACAATATAATTTCCATCTTTCATTTGAAATAATCTTGTTTTCTATTGCATTTTTAATAGCACAGCCAGGTTCCGTTGTATGTGTACAATTACTATATTTGCAATTTCCAAAAAATTCCGTTACATCTGAAAATGTATCATCAATTCCTTCTCTTGCATCCCATAAACCTAATTCTCTTATTCCCGGCGTATCAATAATAGCGACTCCAGATGGAAGCATGATCAATTGCCTGTGGGTGGTGGTATGGCGTCCCTTTGAATCGCTTTCTCGTATCTCACTTACTTTCATTAACTCTTCGCCTGCAATTGCATTTACAAGTGTAGACTTTCCAACGCCGGATGAGCCAAGAAGTACAATCGTAATACCTTGTTCCAAATATGAATCAAGCTGTTCCATACCAATTCCTGATTTTGCGCTTATGATACAGATATCAATTTTTTCAGATATACTTTTGACTTCTTTTATATAATAATCAACGTTATCGCATAAATCGGCTTTTGTTAAAATTACTACTGGCTTTGCTCCACTTCTTAATGCTGCACTTATATATCTTGTGATACGATTCGCATTAAAATTCTTATTGAGTGAATCAACGATAAAAACATAGTCAAAATTTGCTGCAAGCACCTGCTCTTTTATGGTTTTTACATAACCTGCCGCATGCCCTGAAAAATCCGTTCTTGAAAACTTACTTTTTCTTTCAAAAACTTTTTCAATCACAGAATCTCCATTCTGATTAAAGTGAATTAATACCTTATCCCCTACAACCGGGAATATGCTATTTACTTTATAGAATGCTCCTCTTAATTTCGCATGAATCTCTCCCTGTTCACAAATTAAAGTAAACAATTCTCGTTGCACTTCACAAACAATAGCATGCATTTTTGTTCCGTTTTCTTTCATTTTCAATGTTCTCCTCCAATTTTGGGTACAAAAAAACTTGCCCATTGGCAAGTCTGTTTATACAGTATTTACAAAAGGGTTCCTTGTACGCAAGAAGCAAAAGCTTTTGCATACTTCAATATTAAATTAATGATTCATCACCATATCTTTTTTCATAATTTAATCAGCCCCTTTCGTAAGCAAATTGAAGTCGTTTATTTATACTAACTTAATTATTATAATCCTGATCGTATCTAAAATCAAGTATATAATTTCCAATTT
>JAEZSL010000349.1 GCA_023443925.1 Bacillota bacterium
ATATATTATGTTACCATTCGCAATTATCTCCATTACAACTGCCCTTGTTTTCTATACCATTGGTGTATGGAGCGAAAAAATACAAGGCCAATTGAAGAAATGGCACTTTGTCATGTTCTGTCTCGGACTCATATTTGATACTCTGGGTACCACCTTAATGAGTAGATTATCAGACACCGGCTTTCAGTTGAATTTCCACGGAATCACCGGTCTTCTGGCAATTATCTTAATGTTTGTCCATGCTATTTGGGCCGGCTATGTTCTGGTTAAAAATAACGAGAATGCAAAGTCGAACTTTCACCGTTTCAGCATTATAGTCTGGATAATCTGGTTAATTCCATTTATTTCGGGCGCTGCCTTGGGCATGTCCAGATAAAATATTACCAGATAGCATGCTGTAAAACAACCATTTAGAAGTAAAATAATAAACCGTAGCCGTACAGATAAATTATTATCCAATTACGGGTGCGGTTTTTTATTATATCTTTCTCTATTTACGATAATATAAGATTATTCTCTTCATAGTTAGAAAAAAAGAGACTGAATCTTTGATTTTCATCAAAAGCAGTCTCTAAATATACAAATACTTATTCATTATACTCTGAAAACTCATCTTTACCGGCACCGCACACTGGGCATACCCAGTCATCCGGCAGATTTTCAAACGGTGTTCCCGGTGCGATTCCGCTGTCCGGGTCGCCTTCCTCGGGATCATAGATATAACCGCATACCTCACAGATATATTTTTGCATAAACAACCTCCTTTTTAGAAAATCCTGGTTTATTATATCCAATACAAACTAAAATTATGCTGTTATTTTTTTGTTTTAATTTAACTTCATAATATTTATCGGAAACAACCATACTAATTCTGTAACCGAAAACTTATCAGAAACTAAAAGAAAATTTTAATATTCTGCAGCGATATCCCAGTCCCGTCTGTGATGTCAGAAGGAGCAAAATATGATCAAAAATTATGTTGATGGGCAAGGTATTCCTTTAGGATTTGGTATGGCTCTGGCACAAAACAGTGAAGCCATGAATTATTTCGCATCACTGGATGAACAGAGTAAACAGGACGTTATTAACAACTGCCACGGAGTACAGTCAAAAAGTGAAATGCGTCAGTATGTTTCCAGTCTGACGGAAGGTAATCGTTTTAAATAGTTGAAGTATCCGACTAATTAGGATATACTGTTTTAAGATTAACCTTAACAGGGGAAGGCCGCAAATGGTAGAGCTTCTTGTTTTGACATAAAACATTTGCGGCTGCCCTTGTCATTGTTTCATAGGTTAAGTCTTTCTGTGAAAGTAAATTGATTAAGAAAGGATGCCACATTAGATTCTTTCGCAGCTTCATGGTGGCCATATCCCAGCTTGCTCTGTGATATGAGATTGGTATTATAAATTATGCAGGAAATCGACAGCCTCTACCCGGCAGATAAAAAAGAATGTTACAAACTAATTCACGCACAGTTAAGATCCTTATTGGAAGGTGAACCCTATGTCATTCCAAACCTCAGTAATGCTTCCGCCTTGCTAAACGGTGCCTTAAAGGAGATTAACTGGATTGGCTTTTATCTGATACATAATAATGAATTGCTGTTAGGGCCATTTCAGGGAAAAACCGCCTGTGTCCACATTCCTATCGGCAAGGGTGTCTGCGGTACCGCCGTACAAAAAGATGAAATCCAGTTGGTTCCGGATGTACACCTGTTTCCGGGCCATATTGCCTGTGACAGCAGCTCCCGCTCTGAAATTGTCATTCCCATTCATTGCAAGGGAAAAATTGTAGGTGTGCTGGATATTGATAGCCCGGTTACCGAAAGATTTGATACCGTGGATCAGGATGGACTTTCAGAAGTTGTTAAAATTCTGGAATCTGCCTGTGATTGGGCTAACAATCAAATATAAATCCAATGGGTTGTATATCTCTATTATCAAATATTGCATAACGCAGGGCAGCTACGATTTAAACCGGCTGCCCTTAAATTAACTTATTCAATGTTATTAACTTTCATAATAGCTTAAATTCTAATTCCAGTTAAACTTATTCTACTTAATTCAATCCAGCTAATCTAATTCTGCTTAAATCGTATCACATTTAACCTGATTCCACTTAACTTGATTCTACTTAACCTGATTCCACTTAACCTAAGTCCACTTAACCTAAGTCCATTTAACCTAATTTCACTTAATCTATTTCCACTTAATCCAAATTCCACTTAATCCGCAATTCTAACGACTTCACCCTGTTTTTTATAGATACAACCGGCCGGAATGAATCCTCTTACCATGGACAAAGGATATACATGGCTGCCTTTACCGATTACCGTACCCGGATTCATAACAGTATTACACCCGATTTCTACGTTGTCTCCTAAAAGAGCACCGACCTTTTTTAACCCGGTTTCTGCTTTAATGCCTTCATATAAAATGGTTACAAGGGTTTTATCCGACTTCACATTAGAGGTGATAGAACCTGCTCCCATATGGGCTTTATAGCCTAGGACGGAATCACCGACATAATTGTAATGTGGAACCTGAACTTTGTTAAATAATATAACATTTTTTAATTCCGTGGAATTTCCAACTACCGCACCATCCCCTACAATAGCATTACCACGGATAAAGGCACAGTGCCTGACTTCAGCATCCTTACCGATAATAGCCGGGCCGTTTATAAATGCGGTTGGGGCTACCTTTGCCGATTTGGCTATCCATACATCTTCTCCAGTCATCACATACTCTTCTTCTGATAATTCCTTACCCAGCTGTTTAATAAAACCACCAATCTCTGGCAGCACCTCCCAGGGATATGTAAACCTCTCCAGCAGGGAAGCGGCAATGGTCTGGTTTAAGTCATAATTATTTTTGATCAGCATCTGTTCGTACATAAACTCTCCTAACTGCATTTTATATGCATATAATTATAATTGCTTTCATTCTCTAAATATCTATATCTGCTTATAGATTGGCTGGATAACAGAAATAATGAAAGCCGCACAATCCCTTTGCAGGGAGGTCAGCCATATCTTTATAATCCGATCCCAATTTCCGGTATAAAGCCTTACTATTATATTATTCTCCCGGTATCAAATTTATTTATCACGATTTAAGTCATTCCTTGTGAAATTGTGAAGCCAAACCTACTTTTTATAATTTCCAACAACCTCTTTAAAGCTGCCATTTAAAAGATACTGGTTGTTCAAGCCTTTTACCCCGTTTGTCATGCGGCTCACAAAACCCTCCAGTTTTTCCATATACTCTTCTTTGGTTATGGTGCCGTCAGCTACCATAGTAAGACCTTTTTCCCAACTGGCGGTCAGTTCTGCATTTAACATGGATTTGATGGAGGAGTAGACTACATCATATACAAGTTCTCCCATAAGTGCGGGAGTGATGATCTGTGTCTTTTTGTTCAGATTCAGATATTCAATATTGACCAGCTTATTTAAAATTTCTGCTCTGGTGGCGCTGGTACCGATACCGCTGCCCTTGATCTGGGCCCGGAGTTCTTCGTCTTCAATAAGCTGTCCTGCATTTTCCATAGCAAGGATCATGGAACCTGAATTATACCGTTTTGGCGGTGCGGTTTCCCCTTCTTTTATTGTCATCGCTTTCACAGGCAGAAACATACCTTTTTTCAGATTTTTAATAATATCAAAAAAGCCCAGGTCAAACTCTTCCTCTTCGCCGTTTGACGTATTATTTTCCCCGTTCTCCTGGTCCGATGCGGATTTATTGCCGGCATTGCTTCCTTTTTTCTGAGAAAAAGAATTACCTGCCACTTTCAGATAACCTTCGTCCATAAGGATTTTAAAGGAAGAAAAGAAGCATTCACTTTTCATTTTTGTCACCAGGTTAATCTTCTGGTATACGGCAGGAGGATAAAATATACTTAAAAACCTTCGTACAATAGCCTCATATACCTTGGCTGCTGTCGGTGTCAGGGAATTTAAGGCATTCAGCCCCTGTCCGGTCGGTATTATGGCATAATGGTCCGTGATCTGCTTATCATTGACGTACCTGGTCTTTGCCAGATTTTTATAAGCTCCGCCGCTTATAATCTCTTCCGCAAATTCTCTTCCATGGATATATCCTTTAAGCCCTCCGATATTCTTATGAATCTCCTTGCTGACCGCAGTAGATAATACCCTGGCATCCGTTCTTGGATAAGTAACCAGTTTTTTCTCATATAATTCCTGGGCAATTTTAAGCGTTTCATCGGGACTGATTTTAAACATTCTGGAGCAGTCATTCTGGAGTTCAGCCAGATTATATAGCAGGGGAGGATTTTTATTTTCCTTCTTCTTCTCCATAGTAACAATTTCTGCTTTGATTTGTTCTTCCGGATCTATTGTATCTGTAAAACTGTTCTTGCCGTTTTCCTGCCGCTCGCTTAAGGAAGGTTCTCTGTCTATTAATTCCTGAATCAGATTGACGGCATCTTTTTTCTCTTTAAAACCGTTTTCTTTATATAATAAAGTAGAGGCAAAATATTTAGATCCTTCAATAGCTCTGAATTCGCCGTCAAAAGTTCTCCCCGAAGCATCCAGTGTATTCAGCACCCGATAAAATGGTGTTTTTACGAACTCTCTGATTTCCCGCTCCCTTCTGACCACCATTCCCAGTACACAGGTCATTACCCTGCCTACCGAGATTGCGGAGCGTTTTCCATTTCCAAGAAAATTAGTGATATTCTGGCCATACTTTAAGGTCAGGACTCTGGAAAAATTAATTCCCATAAGATAATCTTCTTTGGCACGCAGATAAGCTGCATCCGACAGGTTATCATAAGCAGACAAAGGCTTTGCCTCGGTTATTCCCCTTAAGATTTCTTCCTCCGTCTGGGAATCAATCCAGACTCTTTTCTTGTCCTTGCGGTCGGATACCTTCGCCATCTGATCCACTAAACGATATATGTATTCCCCTTCCCGTCCGGAGTCGGTGCAGACATAGATTTTATCCACATCCGCCCGGTTTAACAGAGCCTTAACGGTATTAAACTGTTTGCTTACCGCAGGTATTACCTCATACTTAAATTCCCGGGGCAAAAAGGGCAGTGTCTCTAAAGTCCAGCGTTTTAAAGCAGAATCATAGCTTTCCGGGTAACTCATGGTAACCAGATGACCTACGCACCAGGTAACAATAGCATTCTCAGATTCCATATATCCGTCCTGCCTTTTAAAATTATCCTTCAGGGCTTTGGCAAACTCCTGCGCCACACTGGGCTTTTCCGATATGTATAAACTTTTAGACATGTATTGATCCAACTTTCCTGATTAAAACTGTTTTCTTCTTTTAATACAATGAAGATTATAACTATGTTTTATCTCTATTTTTAAATATGCAACAGGTTCCGTTTTCCTGTTTACAAACACTACTTATCATAACATACGATGCATAAAAGTGTCAAAAGTTCCTTAGAGCATCGTTTTTAATAATCTTTATTATACAACTCATCTCCAGATTAATACAATGAAATTACAAGGTTACCGCGTTACTTTTTAGTCTGTCCGAATCCTATGGAACCAATATTTCCGCTGTACATTTGCACTAAGATTCGATATAATGAATACTAGAAAATACATCTACAAGGAGACAAATATGCACGATTATCATATATTCAGCGACTCGTCCTGTGATACGCCGGAAGAATTGCTTCGCCTGCATAATATAACTTTAGTGCCGTTTTATGTTACTTTTGACCAGGAAAATTACTTTAAAGAGAATATAGAAATTACGAACCAAAAATTTTATGATGTACTTATGAATCAGAAGGTATTTCCGAAAACCTCACTGCCGTCTGTTCAGGATTACATCAATCATTTTGAACCGGTTATCCTGGATAACAAAGATATATTATGCCTGTGCTTAACGCAAAAGTTCAGCGGTTCCTATCAATCTGCAGTTAATGCGAAACTGATATTGGAAGAAAAATACCCGGATGCCAAAATACACGTGATTGACTCCATCCAGGCAACGGCGGGTCAGGGAATTTTATTAATACAGGCTGCATATATGAAAGAAGCCGGATATACTCTGGAGGAAGCCGTTGAATGTATTAATGCTATTAAACCGACCGCCAGAATTATGTTTACCGTGGATACCCTTGAATATCTGGCAAAAGGCGGACGTATCGGCAAAGTGGCATCTCTAGCCGGAACCATGCTGAATTTAAAACCCATGATCCAGCTTAAGGATGCGGAATTAATTCCTTATTCCAATGTAAGAGGCCGCAAAAAGGCATTACAGAAAACCCTGGATATGACAGCGGAATACTTTAATGAATCCGGAGAAAAATATGCGGATTATGATTTCTGTCTGGCCAATGCCACTACCCTGGAAGATACTGCTTTTGTCCAGTCCCAGTTAGAAGAACTCATCGGCCGCAAATTAACGTATCCCGTATTTCAGATCGGTGTAACCATCGGTACGAATACCGGGCCAGGAGCTGTAGGAATCTGTTTTATTAAAAAGTTCAATATTAAGTAAACTTGCTTGCTTTTTAATATTCTACCATGGGGAATTTTAAGGAGGGGTACCATGACGCCGAAAAAAATATATTATGAAAACTTAGCTGACAGCCTGATTGAAAAGTTTAATTTAAGAGGCATTGAAGGTTATTACTGTGATAATGCAGACGAGGCACTGATTATGTCCAAACGTTTTCTGACACCCGGATGCTCCATATCCTGGGGCGGTTCCGAGACTTTGAATGAAATCGGATTGATTCCGGAACTGAAAGCTTCCGATTATATTTTATATGACCGGTCAAAGGCTAAGTCTCCTGATGAAAGAACTGCCCTATACGGTAAAATTGTAACTTCGGATTATTTTTTCATGAGTTCCAATGCGATTACACTGGATGGTCAGCTCGTTAATATAGATGCCGGCGGTAACCGGGTAGCCTGCCTTATTGCAGGTCCTAAGAACGTAATTATTATTGCGGGTATGAATAAAATCGTAACAGACGTTAACACTGGAATTGAGCGGGTCCGGAATATGGCTGC
>JAEZSL010000362.1 GCA_023443925.1 Bacillota bacterium
ATCGATGGTTTACCGGGAAAGGGCCCAGGCTTTTAGTCCCCTCCGTATTTATCCTGCTGGCGGTTTATTGTCTGCTTATACCAAATGTTACCCCTATTCTTCTTATCCTGATTCTGCAGACATTACCCGGTATGGCTACCGGAATTTTATTTTCCTATCTTACCTCCGAAGCCATGAAAGGCATACCACCCCAGGTTAAATCTACTGCCATGGGATTTTATCAGGCCGTATATGCGGTAGGAATGACGCTGGTTCCTGTCTTAACCGGGAATCTGGTAACGGTATATTCTATGAAGACCGCCTATTTATTACTAGGCGGCCTGGCATTAACCGGCAGTTTGGTGGCCGGCTGTTATTATAAACTATTTGAAAAAAATCCATATTGAAACGACTCAGGCTAATGATTATGTACTTATCAGACAATTTAGCTTAGTAATAATAAGACAATTAAACTTAGTAATAATCATCACCATGGGCCTCGATAAATATCTGGAAATTTCCGCTTAGTATAACCTGGTTTACGCCACAGAATGAATTTAGCTTTTCCTCCAGGTCGTTATTCGTATCCCAGGGCAGAAGCCCGATATCACCTCTCGGTTTGTAGATACAGATACCGGTGCCAAGTGGTACAAAAACCGGAAATACAAGTACGGGAGAGAGAATCTGGTGAATGAGTCCAAGCCGTGGTATCACTTCCAGTTCCTGCTTTGTAAAATACAGATGAGGAACGATATCCAGAAAAGATTCGTACCGTAAATGGGGAATCCCGTAATGTTCTCTAAATATTTCATCACTGGATCTGGGAGCACCAAATGAGATTACCGAAATCTGTCCGTTTATCTGCTGTTCTAATATTTTAGCCATAAGAGGAGCCATAGCTCCGCCTTTGCTATGGCCGGTTACATAGATAACCGGTGTTTCGCCTCTGCTCTGTGCTACTTGAAGCAATTCCCTGGTTTTAGTTATAAGTGCGTCTTTAATACTGAGAACCGCATTAAAAAAGCCCATATGGACATTACCCTGACCGTAAGGTGCGAATGGAACCTGTACTGCCAGAAAGTTATTCAACCAGTCCAGGAAACTACCGATCTCCGTATCATTTCCATCTGTCCCCCGAAGTGCAACTATAATCCCTGCTTTTGAAATTCCCACCAATCCGGCGTGAATACTTTCAATTCCCCCGGTATAGGAATAGACATCCCCGGTGAATTCTGCTCTTTGGTAACAATTCCCATGTATATCACCGTAATTGTAATCAATTATGGTTTTATAATCTTTTGGAAGTTTTCCGTCAACAATGTTAAAAGCCAGCTTTGAAGCTGCCCACATAATATTTCTTAAGTTATTTATTTCTGCCATATTACCACCTTTATATGTAAAAACCGGTCAGGGTGATAACCGCCCCTCCCCCGGTTTCAGACTGACTTGCTACATATCCTGCTACCACGATTGGAATTTTTTTATGTAGTTCAATGGAAAAGGTTTTTGATTGTTTATCTCTTAATTCAAGCCAATCCAATTTTCCGTTTTTATCAATTTCACCGTTTGAAATCAAAGTCAGCATACAACCGGTGCTGCTTTTTTCATATCCTTCAATATAAATTTCGCACTTTTCCCACAATTGGGCAGCATATAGATACAGATTTCCGATATTGCTGATCCCATCCGCCGCGGTCTTAAACAGGACGGATTGAGTTTTTAAAATTATACCCGAACTGAAACTGCAGCTGACATAGATATTACCCCCTGCTTTCACTGCATTTGTCGATTTCAGCTGACCTGTTATATCAATACTGGAGCTGCTTTCTATCCTTCTTTCAATTACCCGGATCTCATCCTGTTTTAATGTGAATTCTTCCCTGGCAGCCAATCTGCCGTCCGTCCGGATCTCTATAATAAAGCTTTGACTCTTTTTCGTTCCTCTTACTTCCACCAGACAGGATTCCCACTTCCGGTCTCCCGGAAAATGGAGGCCGTTTAGATAGCTTATACTTCTGGTCTCTGCTTCCCAGTAAGCATTCACTTTATGCCCTGCTTCTAATAGCCCAAGACCGTTTTGGTTCCCGCTCTTTCTGGAATAAGTTATGGTTTCCTCCTTACTAGACGTTTCCACCACATCATCCAGAGAATAGTTACTATGGCTGCCGGATAAGCTGAAAACTGCGCTGCCATCCGAACTTAAATCCAGTGGTATCACCTCACCGGCCATGGCTGCCTTAATAACTAGATTATCGCAATAAACCAGCAGGATAACAAAGTTCCCATCGCCTTTTGCCTGTACCCGGAATGTGTCGTTAGTGCCGGTAAGACTGTAAGCCGTTTCAGCCAGATTATATCCCTGCTTTAAAAGGCTGCCGGTTTCCCATTCCACATAAATTTCGGCCGAAGTATTTGCCCTAATTTTTTCCGGTAAGTTCCATACCATTGAATCTAAGAAATTTCCGGATGTCTTTATCCAATCATATGATGTGTTATTCACTAATCTCAGAAACCTTCCCTGTTTCAAATCTATACTCCTTATATGCCTCTAAATCCGCTTGATTAATCTTATGCGCCAGATAGATAAGGCATTACAACAATAACCATTCGGCAGTGCCATCCATTACAAATATTTTACAGGAAATAAATACTAGCTTAAATTTCCTTGATTTTATTTACATTACAGTAATAATAAGGTAAACTACTATAAGACAGTCTAATATATGGTAAGCTGCAAATATTTTACCTTGATATCAATTTCACCTTGTAACACTTACCCCAACATGCAAAAAAGATAAAACGCATCCGTAAAGCAGATGATCGGCAGCGTAGTGAGAGGAATTAAAATGATTAAAAAATTTATTGTAAGTTTTGTACTGGTATTCACATTTATTCTGTTATTTCATCCGGCACTTCCGGTAAAAGCGGATCAGGAGGCTCTGACAGTTTCAGCCAAAGCAGGTGATAAAGCGGCTGATATTCAGGCGCTTCTCGATTATAATAAAACTGGTAATTATAATCTCACGGTACAGATCCCAGAAGGCACTTACGAACTAAAAAGTGAGCTGATTATATATAGTAATACAACGATAGCCGCCGATTCAAAAGCCAAACTTTACAAAAACCACCAAAAAGGTGCTATGATAACCAATGATTTAACAAAGGACAACGGAGGGTATGACACAACCACCAATATTACTATTATTGGTGGTATATGGGATTCTTCTAAAATAGTCGAAAAAAATAAAGGCACAGAAAGTTTCCGCTTTATTCATGCCTCCAATATTACCATTAAGGATGTTACTGTATGTAATGTACCGGTTAACAGCCACCTTATTACATTTGCAGGAGTTAAAGACAGCCGCATCGAGAACTGCAAGCTGTACGGATATGGAGGCAGTACTCCAAAAGAAGCCATCCAGCTAGATATCGTACATGACAGTGTAAGGGTCCCCTCCATGCAGGCATCTACCATTAAATATGATGACCTGCCCTGCGATGGAATTACAATAACCAATAACGAAATTTATGATTTTCCCAGAGCAGTTGGTTCCCATACTTCCATAAAGGGTGTTTTCCATAAGAATATAACGATAACTAAAAATAATATCCACGATATAAATGAAGCGGCTATTAAAATCTATAATTACCAGAATACAGTTATCAGTGACAATACCATAAAAAATGCTGCCGTTGGTGTACTTGTATATACATATTTAAGCAATGGTAAAGAACATTATCTGGAAGCGTTGAAGAGAACTAAAAAAGAGCCTCTGCCAACGGATTATAACATCCTTATTAAGAATAATACCATAAGCCAAATGCAGGAGGTAAAAACCGCTTCCGGTACTTCCTGGGGCATTGGAATACGTACGATTGGAAGCAAGACCAGGCCCATGGCCGGTGTAACCATTGATAATAACGCCATCTCCCATGCCGACCGCTTCGGTATCCTGTTACAAAAAACGCCGGGAAGCCTGGTTACCAAAAATACCATCAAGTCAACCGACACCAGCGGAATATACCTGATTGATGCCAGTGATTATTCGGAAATATCTGAGAATACCCTGATCCTGTCCGGTAATACCGGGTCCAGTCTGTCCGGTGGTATTGGCTTATCAGCCAGCACCGATGTATTGATCAACGGAAACACCATTACTTCCTCTGCAAAAGATGGTATCTATTTAGATAAAAAAAGTAATTCCTGTACCATAACCGGAAATACGGTAAATTCTGCCCGAGGCAGTGCCATAGCCCTATACGGACAGAGTAATGAAAGTACCGTTGAAAATAATATCCTGAACAACTTTAATAAAAATGGCATTTATACTTCCAAAATAAACTCAGCTATTATTAAAAAGAATAAAATCAACGGCATAGCAGGCAAAAGCGAGGATGGAATCAGTATAACCGGAAATAATTCGGTGAAAAGCAATATTACCGTAGATGGTAATTATATCGACACAGCAGGACGGTACGGTATCTATTTAAAGAATGCTCCGAAATCTTATGTAGGCAGCAATACCATACTAAATGTCACAAAAAATTCCATCTATTTGGATAAAGGAAGTGACGGCAGTAAAATATATTTTAATGTCATTACCTATACCGATAATTCTATTACCCGGTATAACCGGATTAAAACTGCCGCTGACTGTAAGAAGGTCGAACGCTATGATAACCTGATCTATCAGGTATAGCTGGCGATTTACAAATATAGCCTTAAGTGTCTCGTAAATTTATTTTCTGCTAATGGCTGCACAATAAAAAAAGAGCCTGGCTTGCCAAATTTCTTATTGCATAAAAATCCGGTTTTGATCCGTCAGCAGACAGATTAAAACCGGATTTATTTTTTCATTCTTAAACTTAAAATACCAGACACCATAATGGTATGGTAATCATAGACACTAAAGTAGTAAACACAACACATTTTGTGGCAAAAATGGAATCTCCGTTATATTTCGCTGCCAGTATGGCTGTAGTACTCCCAGCCGGCATTCCTGCTAAAAGAACGGATACACCTGTCAACAGGGAATTAACCTGGAACAGTCTGCAGCCGGCCAGAACCAACAGTGGAATTAAGATGAGCCGGATGATGCCATAGTATATTACGGTTTTATTTATTATGGTTTTCACATTCACTTCCGCTAATATGGTTCCGATTAAAAGCATGGATAAAGCGGTTGTACATCCGCTTATATTTTTTATGGTATTTTCAAGAAAAAAAGGCAGTGGTATTTGAAGTATCATAATAGCCAAACCAATATATACGGCAACAATACAAGGATGGGTCAGTACCTTTTTTATAACGGTTTTGCGGTCAGGACTTTCCGTAAAGTAGGATACTCCAGCCGACCACATAACGATCCGCTGGGGAATTAAATAAATCGAAGCAAGAAGCAGACCTGCTGATCCAAAAACTCCTTCCGCTATAGGATTGCCCATAAATCCTGCATTGGAACACACTGTTCCATACTGAAGTACCTTCTTCATTCCCGGATTTTGATTTTGGTATAACATATTGCTGAGTATCAGACAACCAAACTGAATCGCGCAGGATATTAAAAGGATAATCACAAAATTTTTTAATACTTCCAGATTAAACTGTATAAAAAAAGAGTTTATGATATTACAGGGAAGTACCACGTAGATCACTAAATCCGTTAGTACTGCCGTACCTTCTCTTGGAAGAATCTTCTTTTTACGTAAGATTACCCCTCCTGCAACCAGTAAAAACAACATTCCCTGTAAATTCATCAAACTCTTTATATCCAATGTTTTTTCCTCCTACTGCCAAATTCTGCTTTTCCATTAACACATAATGTACATTGTATAGCAAAAACCGGCTTTTGGAAAGTTTAATATTAAATAATTCCTCCTCATACATAACGCAAGCAGTTTTGGGTTCCTGCTTAAATAGAAATAATATACATGAGCTGCCCTGTCATAAGTCCTTAAACCTCTTCTCTTACAGAGCTTCGGTATAATAGATATTACCCTCCAGGTCTTTCCAGATAAATTCCTTATCCCAGATCATATAACTATGAGCACTGTTCTCTTTTGGTATGGACACAGAACCAGGATTCATATAGATAAACTCTTCCATCTGTTCGCATTTGGGTACGTGGGTATGGCCATTTAACAGAATATCTCCTTTTTTTAACAGTGGCTTATCCACCGTATTAAATTTATGTCCATGGGTGGCAAATACCATACGGTTATCCAGATAGAGAATACAATACTCTGCCATTACCGGAAATTCCAGCACCATCTGATCTACTTCCGTATCACAGTTTCCTCTAACACAGAGAATTTCTTCCTTAATACCGTTCAGCATCTCTATGACTTTTTTCGGTGCATATTCCTTCGGCAGGTCATTTCTTGGCCCATGATAGAGTAAATCACCAAGTAACAGCAGTTTATCTGCCTTTTCCCTTTTATAGGCTTCAATCATCTTACTGCAATAAAAAGCAGATCCGTGTATATCGGACGCAATCATTAATTTCATATTAACCTCTATTCTTGCGCACGCTCTTTGTGCATATCAAGTTTGTGGTGCGCAAGCACAAACTTGCGGTTGAAAAATTTATTTTTCAACCTAACTCCTATCTGTGCGCTTAGGCGCACGTATAAATCAAGATGTTGAAAAAAGTTTTTATTTTTCAACCTAATACCCAATTCCTAACACAGCTGTTCGCAGATGTGTTGCTGCCACAGAATATAATGCGATAGAATCTATATGTGGCATTCCTTTCTTTTTATTGTATTTTCTTTCACGCTTACTCCCATGGCATAAACCGAAAGAATAAAGGCTTTTGCTATTCTTCCAATGGCCCGCATGTCCTTAGCGGGACTATTTACACTAGCTCCCATGGTAGTTACTACCTCAAATCAGGGCGTTATAAATAACTCAGTATTTATCAGTACTGCTTATCAATCCAGCCTCTTTTCCCAACTTCAGTTGCTTATAACCTGATTAATCAGCAGCAGGGCACACATGAATTTACTATTAATAACTGATCTAAATTTGTTTTTATTATATATTAGACTTCAGAGATAAGCAAGTATAACACCTTATTACTTTAATCTTACAGCATCACAGCTAAATACACGTGCTACTTTGAATAAAATAACAGTCTAAGAATTACTTTTGAATAATCAGAAAAAGTGCCCATCAAAAAAGTGTACCTGTCTGGTACACTTTTTCTGCTATAAGGCTTAAGTTACTTGTTTTATTCCACTTCTACATATAATTGGCATAGCTCCCATGGCATAGTGCATCTGCCCACAGATGCTTTATACCTCGAATCAGGGTGTGAAATGCCTTTTATTTCATACTAAGTTCAGCAAATTACGTTATCGATATTATAAAGCACTGTTTCCGCGTTCTTTTGTTCTGATTCTGATACAGTCAATTACATCCGACACAAATATCTTACCATCTCCAAACTCACCGGTTTCTGCCACAGATATTATGGTATCAATAATTTCCTCCACTCTTTCATCCGGAACCACTATCTTAACTTCTATTTTGGATAAAGTATTCATGATTATGGTATTGCCTCTTACATATTCTGTAAAACCATATTGTTTTCCGCATCCGAATACCTGATTAATTGTTATGCCGTTTATCTTCATTTTAAGCAGTACATCTTTTAACGGTTCTAACTTTTCCGGTCTAATAATTGCTTCTATCTTCTTCATGTTTCCTCCAATCTGCGTGGTATTTCACGCCAGCTCCCATTGCATACCATGTGTGAATTATACACTTCATAATTCACGCTAATACCCATGCATACCGCAATCCCTCTTGCGGTACTTATATTAATAGAGTGAATAAAATGCGATTAATTTTCAATCTATTCTTCAGGAAACCTTACACACCCGTTAGTCTAACCCGGTAAATGACGGATATGCCAATTCACTGTGCTCTGTTAAATCAAGACCCTGGGCTTCTTCTTCCGGAGTTACTCGGATAGCCATAAACTTCTTAATTACAAATAAGATGACAAAGGTTGCAACAGCCGCAAATGCAATGGTTATTACGATACTAATAATCTGTACTACAAAAAGTTTTGTATCGCCGAAGATAAGACCATCCCATTGAGCAACAGAGTTAATTGATTTCTGCGTGAATAAACCAGTTGCGATTCCTCCCCAGATACCACCGATTCCATGACATCCAAAAGCGTCCAGCGCATCGTCATAACCGAATTTGCTCTTTATTTTTGTCATGGTAAAATAGCAGATCGGACTAACCAATGCACCGATAATAATGGAGGCCCAGATCGGAACAAATCCTGCTCCGGGAGTAATGGCTACCAGACCTACTACTGCACCGGTAGCGGCGCCTAAAACAGTTGGCTTGCCATGAATCACTTTTTCTATAAACATCCAGGAGAGTAATGCCATCGCCGCCGATGTATTGGTCGTAAGCAGCGCATGTACTGCAAGACCATCTGCTGCTAAAGCACTTCCTCCATTAAAGCCGAACCAGCCGAACCAGAGGAGCCCGGCACCAAGTACAACAAAAGGTATATTGTGGGGCTTATATGAAACTACCCCGTATTCTCTTCTTTTTCCTAACATAATACAGGCCACTAAACCTGATATACCGGAACTGATGTGTACTACATTTCCTCCGGCAAAATCTACGGAACCAAGTTCCCTTAAAAATCCACCATCACCCCAAACCATGTGAGCCAGGGGATAATAAACGATAATTGACCAGCAGATAATAAAAATAAACAGTGCTTTAAATTTCATTCTTCCTGCTACGGAACCACAGATTAAAGCCGGTGTGATTATGGCAAACATCATCTGGAATGCCGCAAATAAAGTCTCAGGTATGGTACCGGAATAAGCTTCATTTGGCTCAGCTCCTACTCCGTTAAAAAATGCCTTACTGAGATTTCCGATTACTCCTCCGTGATCTCCTCCGAATGCTAATGAATAACCAACGGCTATCCATAAAATGGACCCCACTCCACAAATAAAGAAACAAGACATTAGAGTATTAAGAGCATTCTTTCTTCTCTCCATTCCTGCGTAAAACAATGCCAGCCCCGGTGTCATCAGGAAAACAAATGCTGTACTCATAAGTACAAACGCGCTGTTTGCTAAATTAATCTCCATAATTTTTGCCACCCTTTCTTTGAATTAATAGTAAAAAAAAATAGACGAGATACCTTCATGCTACGCATAAAGGTAAATCGCCTTTGACATAAGAGTATTATAAATGATTTTAATTAAATGTCAATTCTTTTTTTTTATTTTTTTTAGTACCTTTTATAACTTTTTTATTATTAATTTCCACCATATTTGTTATTTTTTTAACGTTTCCGGCACACTATTTTACTATCATAATATCAGTTTATGCTGTTTTTTCTATTTCTGATACGTTCTTATTTCAGTTGACAATTGAATTCACATTCAGTATAATAGTTGACAGCTCAACTAAATGCATACACCAATAAATTTAGCTAAAAGAGGGAAATCTATGGATCAGGACAAATTATTAACCAAAAGGATTTCACATATTTCGAAATCCACCCAGTATCATATGGACGAAGTGCTGAAGCCTTTGGGTTTAAGCAGCGGCATGTATCCATTTCTGCTTGCCTTATGGCAGAACGAAGGTGTAAATCTGGAGAAAATAAGCCGAAGGGTTCATGTCGATAAGGCATTATCAACACGCAACATTCAAAAACTGATTGAACTGGGATATCTGGAAAAATTAGCGGATCCGCAGGATTCCCGTGCCTACAGGATATTTCTCACTGAAAAAGGAAAGAAGATTATACCTTCCATTAAAAAAGAAATCAGTTTATGGATTGATACTATAACACTTGATCTTTCCCCTCAGGAAAAGGACATACTTAATATCATGCTGGAGAAAGTACTCAGCCGGGCTGAACAAATGAGATCATAGAGCAAAGGACGGTTTAAAATGAACACACAAGCATCAGAAATTAATACACACAGCAACAAAAGATGGACCATTCTATCCATTGTAGTCTTATCGGTATTTATGTCCACCCTGGATGGAAGTATAGTCAACGTAGCCCTTCCTACCATGGCTAAAAGCCTTAATGTAACCTCCGGTGCCATAGCCTGGGTGGTAAGTGTGTATCTTATAGCAGTATCAGCTACCATGCTGCTTTTCGGAAGACTCGGTGATATATGGGGTAAGACAAATGTGTTTTTATTTGGTATAGCCCTGTTTACGATTGGGTCCTTTTTATGCGGAATAACTTATTCTTTAAGTATTCTGTTAATCGCCAGAATTATTCAGGCAATCGGTGCTGCCGGTATGATGGCAAACAGCCAGGGTATCATTACCCATGTATTTCCCGCTCAGGAACGAGGGCGTGCTCTCGGTATAACGGGTACTTTTGTGGCACTGGGCTCACTGGCCGGTCCTTCCCTTGGAGGTATCATCGTATCTTACACCAGCTGGGAATATATTTTCTGGATCAACGTCCCGGTAGGTATTATCGTATTAATACTGGGGTTAAAATTACTTCCCCGCGGCGGCAGAAAAGCGGACGAAAAATTTGACATACCTGGTGCTTTTCTCATTGTAACTACCATATCCCTTCTTTTTGGTACTTTAGGTCAGATAGGGAGTAAGGGATTTGGTTCACCAGTTATTTTAATCTGCCTGGCGGTGACAATCCTATTATTTATTGTTTTTCTTAAGATTGAAAATAAAACGGATATGCCTTTATTGGAATTGAAACTCTTCCGAAATAAATGGTTTTCAATTAGTATCATCTGCAGCTTTATCAGTTTTGTTGCAATATTTTGTTCCAACATCGTAATGCCATTTTACTTACAGGATATTCTGCCCTTTACTCCCGGACAGGCCGGCGCCTTTTTATCCATCTATCCTCTTATCCTGGCACTTACGGCGCCTGTCAGCGGATTTTTGTCAGATAAAATCGGTTCCGAGGTTTTAACCTTATGCGGACTAATTTTTATAAGCCTGGGTCTTTTTCTGATGTCCACTTTAACAGAACACCCCTCATATATTGCCATGGGTATCTTTGTTGCTATCATGTCTTTGGGTAACGGCTTGTTCCAGTCCCCCAATACCTCGTTAGTAATGTCAACCCTGCCCGTAAATAAGCTGGGTATCGGCGGAGGTATCAATGCTTTTGTAAGAAACCTGGGTATGATATGCGGTATTACCCTTGCCAATACCCTTTTATACGGCTGTATCAGCAGCCGGCTGGGTTATCGGGTTACCGATTTTGTAGAGGGCCGAAATGATGTTTTCATATATGGAATGCGGGTAGTTTATCTTACCGCCGCCGGTATTTGTCTGGCAGGAGCCGCTATAACCGCCTTCCGCCTGTTCTCAAGAAAACGGGAACAGAGAAAATAAACCTTATACTGCTATAGATTCAAAAACTTAGGATCGGATATATCTTATACGGACTACATTTCTTCATTCGAAGACTGAGCCATCCGTACTTGATACACCGATCCTTTTATCATAGTAACTAATACCCTTCTTTATTTCTCAATCCGGACTCCGGTTGCTTTTAAGGCCTCCGTTTCTTCAAATCCAACATTTATTTTTGCTTCAAAAGTCAATTCATCTTTGTTAAATTTATAACGAAACTGTAATGCAAAGGGAGTTTCCAGTGAGCGGCTTTGAACCAGGAGATCATTTTCCGCGGTCCAGATTCCGGTCATCATAACCGGCTCTTTTTTCCCATCATTTAACATAGTTCCTTTACACCATTTACCGATTCCGGCTTCCAGGGTTTGATTTTCACCTTTCATACTAACTTCGAAACGTATTATATCACTATCGAACTCAAACCGAATTGTATCAAACTTGAAAGTATTTTCAGTCAGACGGTAAGAGCTTCCCTGGTATTCCCCTGATAAATCAGATGTTTTTTGACCAGTCGGCATTAAAACCTGCAGCGAAGCTAGTTTTTCCTTTAATTTTCCGCTCTCCGCACTTTCCGGAAGAACTTCATCCGTAATTCCCTCAAGCAGATTATCCCAGATTAAATTGAGGGGTTTTTGCATATCTTTTAAGCCGCTGGTTATTGCAATAACCATATCTTGTTCCGGCAGTACAATGCAATACTGGCCAAAAGCACCGTCACCCCTGTAAATATTATGTCTGCACCGCCAGAACTGATAGCCGTAGCCCTGACACCAGTCACTGTCCTTATCCGTGCCATTGTCAATGTGGATACTTGTAGCTTCTTCTATCCATTCCTCCGGTAATATCCGGCTGCCATTAAAAACACCCTTCTCCAGATACAATTGGCCGAACCGTGCTATGTCCTCGGTAGTTATACTTAAGCCGAAACCGCCGGTATTATACCCCATAGGGCATTCTTCCCAACTAGGATTACGGATGCCTAACGGCTCAAAAAGCCTTGGTCGCAAATAATCCACCAGTTTTAAACCGGTAACTCTTTGTATGATTACGGATAGCATATAGGTAGCTCCCGTATTATACAGAAAATGTGTTCCTGGTTCTTTTTCCACCGGTACATCCAGGAAAGCTTTTACCCAGTTACCGTCTTCTCTTTTAAAAAAGAATTCGGTAGTGTCAACAATATGCCCCGTTGACATACTCAGCAGATGTTTAATACGCATATCTGCCAAATGACCCGAGGCTGCCGGACACTCTTCCTTAAAATAATCGACAACCGGATCTTCAACGGTAAGCAGACCTTCCGTCACCGCAAACCCAATTGCCGTAGAGGTAAAGCTTTTACTTAATGAAAATAAAAGATGTGGCCTATCACTTGAATAAGGCTTCCACCATCCCTCTGCTATTACTGTACCATGTCTTAGCACCATGATGCTATGCAGATCCTGATCCATATCCTGTGTTTTGCATTGTTCCACTGCCTCAATTAATCTTATCAAGGCTTCTGATCTGACTCCCTGCTGTTCCGGAGTACTGCGTTTTAACTGATACCCGTTCATAAACCTGTCCCCTTCTTACCTTCTCTTCGTGGTTAAAGTTAGTATGGAATTGTCTTGCATGGATTTTATTTCCATGTAATTATCTTCCATCTAATTATATCACAAGTCCTATCAGAAAGAAACCGGAAAATGAATGGACACGGCCTCTATTCATTCTTAAGCTTAGAATAAAGCCCCAGCCGGTTAACAACATTTAATTCTTTATATATATTGTTAAGATGTGTTTTAACCGTATTGATACTTATAAAAAGTTCCTTGGCTATTTCCCGGTTTGATTTTCCCTGCAAGACGCATTGAATAATCTCCAGCTGCCGGTCCGTCAGATTGTTATTTGGTTCAAATCCGGAGTATTTCACCTGATTGTCGGAAACGTTCTGCGGTACGATATAGACATAAATCATACAAGAATTGCCGTTAATTGCCTGAGATGGAACTGTATTCACAAAATACTGTCTGTTTTTTTCTGAACAAATCGTTTTTGTAAGACCAAAATGACTATATGATGCATCATTTAGTATATAATTCGATATAAAATTCTCCTCCGAAGGCTTAATCCCCATATCACCTTTAAATTCTGATGTATATCGAAGTGCTGCTGAATTGATATAACGTATTCTAAAAGGGCTGTCTAAATCAAAAACAATCATTCCGACAGGTGACTGATTGCTTAATGACTCGTATAAGTCCATATTTTCCAAAAGGCTGTTAACGGAGAAATGTTTATGCGTGAATTCGGAAAGGAAATAGCTGATGATATCCATAAAGTTCAATTCCTCCTCCGAAAAATCCCCTTCGACCTTCTTTTTCACGATTCCCAGGCAGCCGATGATATCCTCCTTATAACGTAGATACATTACGGCTTCATACCCATAATTATCTTTTGATAAGAAATCAGTATAATACTTTGATCTTTCGAATTCCTGGTACGGCATGACATCCTTTACCGTTATTACATTTTTTTTCTGCAGGACATCTGTTTTGTTAACAATGTTAATTGGATTCAAGGGATCAAAATCATAAAATTCATTGTTATAGCTTTCGATGATCTCATTCTTTACAAGGCAGGCAGCAAGAAAAAAACTGCTTTCATAAGGCTTCTTTATCCAAAGGGCCGAATCATGATATCCGCATAATTCTGCAAATATTTTTAACAATAGCTCCCCCAGCTCTTTGTATGAAAGTGTCTTTTGATCCAGCAGCAGTATTCGATTCAGAAAATTACTCAGTTTGTTTTGGTGTAATGAATTTATCGGAGGTGTATGCATTTTAATATCCTCTATTATTCGTATATTTTTATAGACTTTTAAAGCATATATGAATTCCATATATGAATTCTTAAGGATCTATGCATGATGGTTCTGAAATGCGAAATATATGCTTAAATTATTATATTATGATATTTTTTTCACAAATTGAAGTTAAACACTACAACTAATTTATACTGGATGTACTATGATCGCAGTACGGATATCGTTATGGGAATATTTATTTCATATTTAAAATTTTTCAGGAAGACTGATTCACCCAGGAATAAGAACGAATCAAAACACGATTATAAATAATATTCAACTGTCTATTATTGATTTTTGTCAATTTATGTTATTATATCTTAAATATTTTTAGCAGTCAAGACATGATAACCCTAAAAATACCATAATAATTATTATTACGACAAACTAAATCACGAAAGAACCATACTAAAGTATGAACTTATCGTCATTTTTTACAACTTTTTAAGTATGGAGGAAATATTATTTCAAGTTTATTATAGTAAAGTAGCATTTCCTTAAAGATTTAAGGTACCGGAAATAGCCAAAAATCAGTGTGAAGAAAATACGATCCCATCGGGGAAAAAAGTTTTTTAAGAAAACTTAGATGAATAAAAGGAGATTATGATGAGAGTAGCATTTAGTATTATTGTAATTATCGGTGCTCTTTTAACAGCAGCACTTGGAATTATATGGATATCCGATTATAATGACAACAAGGAACTTATCGCTTCTGTTCAGCAGACCAGCGATGAACTGGGCTTGGATAATTCAGAGCTTGAGGATTTAAAAGGCCTTGTTACAGCAGCCTACGTTATGCTGGCATGTGCCGTAGTAGCCTTTATAACCGTATTTTTAAGGAATAAACTGGGCAAAATTACAGGAATTATTCTCCTGGCAGCCGGTATATTACCAGCTGTATTTGAGACGGACAGTCTGATGTTTACATTTTTTATCATTCTTGGCGGAATTTTGAGCTTCTTTATTAAGCCTAAAGTAAAAACCGCTTAGCTTCCGGCAATTAACCAAAATGACTCGCATGCATTTCGCGGGGCAATTCACACCATCTGTTATAAATATTACCTCCATTAGAACATAGATCGGTGTTTCCGGTACAAGTTTTTCTTACTATCCTTATATAGAAATACATGCAAAGATTTTTTTACACCCTAATCCTATAAAATAAAACCGGTATACAGGCTGTGCCCGTATACCGGTTTTATTTCTATATCAAGCTTTTAATCTGCTTTCAAGAGCATCAAGCTGGGCAGCAAGTTCTTTAGGAAGCTTTTCGCCGAAGTTCGCATAATGTTCTCTGATAGAAGCAACTTCTTTTAACCATTCTTCTTTATCAACCTTGAGTAATTCATTCATATCATCAGCACTTACATCAAGACCGGTAAGTTCAAGTGCGTCTGAAGTCGGCATATAACCGATAGGTGCCTTAACAGCTTTGCCTTCACCGGATACTCTCTCAACAATCCATTTAAGAACACGGCTGTTTTCACCGAATCCAGGCCATAACCACTTGCCGTCTTTATCTTTACGGAACCAGTTAACATAGAAAATCTTAGGTAATTTATCTTCCGTTGATTTTTCTCCTACGTTTAACCAGTGCTGTAAATAATCGCACACATTGTATCCAAAGAAAGGAAGCATTGCAAAAGGATCACGGCGAACCTGTCCGATATTGTTGGAGATTGCCGCTGCTGTAATTTCAGATCCCATAATGGAGCCTAAGAATACACCATGTTTCCAATCAAAGCTTTCATGAACCAAAGGAATCGTGCTTGGACGACGTCCACCGATTAAGATAGCTGAAATCGGAACACCGGCAGGATCTTCCCATTCAGGAGCGATAGCCGGGCACTGGGATGCAGGAGCTGTAAAACGTGCATTGGGATGTGCGGCAGCATCTTTAGAATCAGGAGTCCAGTCATTGCCTTTCCAGTCAACTAAATGATCCGGAGCAGGCGTTCCGATGCCTTCCCACCAAACATCACCGTCATCTGTCAATGCAACATTGGTAAATATTGTATTCTTTACAGTGCTATGCATTGCGTTAGGATTGGAGTCATAAGAAGTTCCGGGAGCAACTCCAAAGAAACCGGCTTCCGGATTGATTGCATATAAACGGCCGTCTTCGCCAAATTTCATCCAGGCAATATCATCACCGATTGTTTCAACTTTCCAGCCAGGAATAGTAGGTACAAGCATAGCCAGATTCGTTTTACCGCAAGCACTAGGGAATGCACCTGTGATATATTTCTTATTACCGTTAGGATCTGTAATACGGAGAATAAGCATATGTTCAGCAAGCCATCCTTCATCTCTTGCAATAACGGATGCGATACGAAGTGCAAAACACTTTTTACCTAATAAAGCGTTACCGCCATAACCGGAACCATAAGACCAGATAAGTCTTTCTTCAGGGAAATGGCTGATATATTTCTTTTCGATCGGCGCACATGGCCATGCAGAGTCTTTCTGTCCTTCTTCAAGAGGAGCACCTACGGAGTGAAGGCATGGTACAAATTCACCATCACCAAGTGCTTCAAGAACCTTTTCACCAATACGGGTCATAATTCTCATATTTACTACAACATAAGGACTGTCAGATAATTCAACACCAATCTTGGAAATTGAAGATCCGATAGGACCCATGGAAAAAGGAATAACATACATGGTTCTTCCCTTCATACATCCCTTGTACAGTTCTTTCATAGTAGCTTTAAGTTCTTCAGGATCAATCCAGTTGTTAGTAGGGCCAGCTTCTTCTTTTGTTTTAGAAGCAATAAAGGTCCTGTCCTCAACACGGGCAACATCGGATGGATGGCTGCGGAATAAATAACTGCCCGGGCGTTTCTCTAAGGGTATTGCCATACCAGTATCAACCATAAGCTTGAGCAGACGTTCATTTTCCTCTTCTGAACCATCACACCAATATATAGCATCCGGCTGACACATATCTGCCATTTCTTTTACCCAGTCTTGCAACTTCTTGTTTTCTGTCATAAAAGTTCTCCCTTCAAATAGATAATTTATGTTATTGCGAAATTGCAATAGCAAAGCTTACAAACCAACACTTTGAGTTGATAAAGCATTAATTTCAAAAATTTCTTCATTGTATATCCTACCAGAAAAACTGGAAAATATCAACCACTCTTTTTATATTTCATACTTTTTTAATCTTTCAATTTATAATAACACATTATATGACACCAATCTATTCTCTGCCTGGTACTATGACTGTCTTCTACGACTAAACTTGAGGATAAACCTTTTCCATAAATACACGAACCAGGGTAGGATCATATTTTATTCCGGCATAATGCATTAATTTTTCTCCTGCTTTTTCTTTCGGTAAAGCCTGTCCATATACTTTATCGCTGGTCATTACTTCATAAGCATTAGCGACTGCAATAATTCTTGACGTAAGGGGTATTTCTTCCGCTTTCAGTTTTTTGGGATAACCGTGGCCATCCCATCTTTCATGGTGATATAATATATACAGGGCGATTTCAGACATGTTATCCACCGTATTAAGCATACGGAATCCTATCTCCGAATGGCGTTTTAATTCCTCCCGCTCTTCCTCACTAAGCCCGCCCGGCTTATTTAAAATTTCTTCATCAATTGCAATTTTTCCTATGTCATGCAGCAATCCGGCAGTCTTTAGCATTTCCAGTTCCGTCTCCTGCAATCCTAGTGCTTTTCCCAGGCTTAAGCTTAATTGTGAAACCCGAAGCGAGTGTTCTTTCTCTCTCTGATTTTTTTCATATAGCGAATTGATTATTACTTTAATGGTCTTACCTCTCATATTCGGCCCTTCAAAGAGCTTGCGTTTATACATATCATCTTCGGCATTCTTGAATATATCTTCAAGGTTCTCGTGAGGGTAATATTTTGTGTCACAGCCAAAAGATATTGAGATTTCAATGGAATCTACCCTTTCCTGGCAGGACAGCTCCGTAATCCGGTCAATAATCTGCCTGGCAGCATCTTTATCCGTATTAGGCAGAATTATAATATATTCATCACCCGCCAGCCTGGCGATGATATCACCCTTCCTTGCTCCTTTTTTAAGAACCTCGGCAACTTTTTTAAGAAGTTTGTCACCCATAACATGTCCAAATGAATCATTTACCAGCTTCAGGCCATTCACATCTCCCATAACTATACTCAGCGGCAGATTTTTTCCATTATCCAGTCTTTTTAATTCTTCTTCATAGAATCTGCGGTTATACAGACCGGTGAGCTGATCCCTGAAGCTTAAGTCAAAAATCTCAGTTTCTTTTCTTTTTCTTTCTGTTATATCCATTGCTATTCCGGTAAAGTACTTCTTATCTCCCAGGGTAAAAATACTTGCCGTAAAATACATGGGTATGGTGGTTCCATCCTTTTTATGCAAATATGCTTCCGCTTCCCCAAACCCGTCTTCCCTGGCTTTTTTAAGACCCTCCGTTACCGCCTGCAGGCTTTCTTCATCTCCTTTATACCAGTCATAAAGAGTCATCCGGGATAATTCTTCCGGAGAATAGCCGGTTATTTCTTCATGCTTTTTATTCCAGCGGATCAGCCGGTTCTGTTCATCGTATAAATAAATCATCCCCGGGGTACTGTCAAAAATGGAATTGAGCAGTACTTTTTCCCTCCATAATGCTTCCTCCGCACGTTTTCTGATAATAAACATAGCCAGTTGTCTGGTGTATACTTCAGCCAGCGTATCTTTGTCAAAATAACTTCCCTTATTCATAAAGAGTATAAAAACTCCAAGCATAGTCTGGTTCGTTTCAATTTTAATTACTATTACTTCCCCGATCTGAAAGGTCTTTTCCAAAAGCTGCACCAAAGCGGGACTTATAGATTTTCCTGTTAAATCCCGCAGGTTCCGGAATCTGGTAATGGTGTTATATTTAATCTTTTCATCCAATTCGTTGCCATATTCCCATTTTTTATCCTCGAATTTATATCCAAGTATTTCGATTGCTTTATTAACGATTTCACGGTCTCCGGTAAGAGCTTTTGTATAAAAATGCTTGCCGTCTTCGTCAAAGAGGTTAAATGCGGCATATTTTGCACCGGATATCTTCAGAAAGTCATCCGAAATTTTTTGATAATTGTTTTTAACATTCCTGGCTGAAAGTAAATCTTCCGTCATATCAATTAAATGTTCCATCTCCATTAACTGATTTATTTCTCTGGTTATGTCATAAATATAGGTTATAAAATAGTACTTTTGTGTAGAATAAGCCATTATTTTATACCAGCTCTTCAAAGGTGTATAATAAAACTTCTTCTCGTTTGATCCGCCATACAATGCTATCTCTCCTAAAAAATGAATCCAGTCAAACTCACCTGTCTTAATCCCCGGCAATACTTCGGTATAACGTTTTCCGATCAGATTAGCCTTAGGCTCATTTAACAGTCTGGCATAAGAATTATTGACCTCCATAAATTCTCCATCGCAGGGTATACCGGCTTCATCCAGCAGAATTATGCTATGGGCATAGGCTGTTGGCAATTCCTCAATTAATTGCTTATAAAATACTTCACTCATACAAATTACCTCCAGTCATAATGTTCTCAAAACAATAATAGTAATTGGTACTATTATACACTTTTGAGATTTATTCGTCTACAATTTTTACGTTATCACTCAAACATTTTACATACTTTTATTTCCGGCAATTATCAGCTGTTATATTCACTAAATTACATATAATATAAGGGTAAGTGTTGTACAAACCATCCTATTTTAAACCGTTAAATATGCATGGAATAATATAAAAATAATAGGTTATTTTTATATTATTCTCCATTTATTTTATTATTGATAAATTATTTCAATAATACCTATTTATTTTTCTGATAATTGTTGTATAATACAATTATAAAATAAAACTGCTTAAATAAAGGAGTGAAACACACCCTTATCAAGCTGGCCCGGTAAACGGGCAGAAGGGAGCTATATATGTTTAAACAAATTGAACTGAAATATAATTTTAATGCACTGGAGCCACATATAGACGAACTTACAATGAACACCCATTATTCCAAACATCATGCTGCATATACCAATAATCTTAATTCAGCTTTAGAAAAGCTGCCGGAGTTTTCGGAATTTCCGATTGAAGAAATTTTTAAAAAGCTTTCGGATATATCGGATCCCAGTCTGAAAGCTGCAGTTACTAACAATGGCGGCGGTTTTTATAACCACAATTTATATTTTGCTACACTCTCACCAAATGGCGGCGGGAAACCGGAGGGCAAACTAGCGGAACAAATCGATAAAGATTTCGGCAGCTTTGAAGCTTTAAAAGAACAGCTGTCCGCTGCTGCAGCCGCAAGATTTGGTTCCGGATGGGCCTGGTTATCCGCTGATAAAAACGGAAATTTAAAAGTAACTTCTTCACCCAATCAGGACAATCCTCTTATGGAAAGTAAAGGTGAATGGACACCTATTCTTGGCATTGACGTATGGGAACATGCTTATTACCTGAAATATAAAAATCTCCGGGCTGACTACGTGAAAGCATTCTTTGAAGTAGTGGATTGGAAGGAAGTGGCGGATAATTATTCAAAAGCTTGATACTATAAAGAGATGATAAAGAAATTCCTCCGGTTTGTCTTTATGTTTTACCAGGATATTAAAGATTACCATAGCGGCTGTTTCATTGGTCCGCTATTACATAACATAGCATAATATTCTGCAAAAAAGTAATACTGATAGTGACAAATTATTTTAGGAGGCTTCTATGGCACATAATCAGATGAAAAGTACGAAGAATAATAAAAAAGAAGATGGAAAATTTCATTCCAAACATGTAAAACATGATCCCCAGGCAGAGAGCGCCCGGGCAGTATTTGGCCTAAAGGATGATAATCCTATTAATAAAGGCAGTGACAGAAGCAGATAACCAGCAAGAATATCAAATTAAAAAATCAGACCGGATATCCTTAACGATATACTGGTCTGATTTTTTTTTCATTACTCCGGTCTCTTTAATTTATTTTACGATTTAGATCTGGCATTAACCATATCGCACAACTTCTGCATTGTCTTCCAGTTGCGCACAGTATTAGCCACTTTCAGTTTTTGCAGATTAACTGCAAGTTTGGAATTTCGTATACTATGGCTAAATAACAGATACAAGTCCTTGCTGTGGATAAAGTATCTGTCGGCTTCACCTGTGTAAACCTCTAGTTTTTTCAGGTTTTCTGCCTCCGGTACTTCCGAGAGTAAGGCGATATACATACTCTCGCCCTCCTGATTTAATTCCTCAGCAGTCTTAATTTCCTGATCTGTAAAAGGGCAGTTCTTCAGAATCTGAACCAGTTCTTCCCCTGTTCTAATTATTACATCAATAGCAAAACCAAAATTCTTTTCTATCTCCTGCTCAACCGCTGCTTCAACCTCTGCTGTACGAAGATCTGACTCAAATATAACATTACCGCTTTGAATATATGTCTCGACCTGTGTACAGCCCATTTCTTCAAACATCCGTTTTAAATCTGTCATTTTAATTTTGTTTTTGCCGCCAACATTAATTCCTCTCAATAGTGCGGCATAGACAACTTCTCCGTTTTCCATGTAAACGCTCCTTAACTAACTTAAAAGCCAGGCTTCCGCCTCATGTTTTCTTATAAATACCCTGAAATCGCTGCCTTTATTTAATTCCAGCATCAGTTCTCTAAATCTCTGTGAAAATTCATATTCCTCCGGCACCAAAAGTGCGGCCCGAATCCGGTAATTGACGAATTTCTGCATGACGATACCTGCCAGCCCCGTACTTAACTTAAAAAAGTCCTCCGACAAAATATCTTTATGAAGCATATATCGGTTAATACCCTGTTCAAAGCATAGACTGATAAGGTCCATTACATCTGATTCCGTGGAGACCGGTGTCTCTGCCGAGGAGATATCAAAATAGCTCTTATTGTCCTTCTGTATTACATTATAGTTCATTTTTACACCCTGTTAATGCCACAGGCTGATTGGGAAGAATCACTTTGTGGCAGCCTTTCTTATTCAAAATATTCTTATTTTTATTCTTATTTTTATTCTTATTTTTTACAGTTAATGTGGAAATATGTCCCTTTTTATACTTGTGAAGAAGCTTTTTCTTCTCACTTCTCTTCATGGTTTAATCTTAACACTCCGTTACGCAGTCTGGTTATCCAAGATAATTCACATTCATATGAGGATACGATATTATCATGAATCATCTCCCACAGATATGCTTCTTTTGCGGTTCTGGAAGGTGAGAATACTTTTCGTTTGTGTTTTTCCACCTGCATTATAACTTGCATCCGGATTTGGTTTTCGTAATCATTTAGGAGAGTATCTAATTCTTCCTGAGAAAGCAGATCCGCCCAAGCTAACTGTACCAGAAAAGGTTTCTTTAATTCAGGGGATTCTGTTAAAGAGCTGATCCAGCCTTTTAGTTCCTCTATTCCATTCTTTGTGATTGTATAGACCTTTTTAGAAGGTGAGCTGTCCTGATGACAGATTTCGTTGGTTACAAAATCTTCCTCCAGAAGTTCCACCAACGCTTTATAAATTTGATTATTATTACCGGACCAATGCATAAAAGACGAGTCCTGTATAATTTTTTTAAGATCATATCCGGTTAATGGCAGATAACTTAGGATTCCCAAAATAGCATGTTTGATTGACATAATTCCATCTCCTTAAAATATTAACATATGTTATTAATAACATATGTTAACGGTGATTGTCAACATGTTTTTTCACATATATGTCATTTTTTCTTTTATATTATAAAAACTGTGTTAAAGTCAGCTGATACTTTTATAAGTGGGTGTATCTTTATAAATCGGTTTATACAAATATATCTCCTGCTTTTAGATAAGACAGTCGGTTTATACTATTATAGCTCCTCCTTTCTCATAAAACTTGTTATACAATCTACATCCTGCTTTTTCATATAACTTGTTATACAATCTACATCCTGCTTATATATAAGTCGGTTTATTCTATTATAACTCCTGTTTTATAAAATAGACGGTTTATACTTTTATGGGCTCTGATTATATAACAAGGATCATATTACTAAAATATTTAATAGAAAGTTCCTTCATAAACTTCCATCATGATTTTGGTTGGAACATAATTTTCATTTCCAAGGCAGTATATTCTTGCCCATCAAAGTTTTTGATGCATCCAGCGGAATTTTTATTGCATGAAAAATTCCCCCGGATAACCGGGGGAATCAATACAAGTATATTTCATGTATAAAGCAGAATATTTTATAAAATCAGTAAAATCATTACTTATCTTAATGCTCATATGCCTTTTTTAATTCTGCGATATCAAACTTTTTCATCCGTAAGAAGGCTTCCGTTACTTTAGCCATTTTTTCAGGATTTTTTTCCTGCATCATGTCATTTAGTATGGTGGGTACAATCTGCCAGGATAATCCGTACCGGTCTTTTAACCAGCCGCATTGTTCTGCTTCCGGGTCAAAGGACAGTTTATTCCAGTAATAATCAATCTCTTCCTGATTATCACAGTTTACTAAAAAGGAAATAGCTTCATTGAATGTAAAGCCGTGTTCATAAGCACTGTCCATAGCAGTAAATTCCTGATTTTCAAGAGTATAGGCAATTAGCGCATTGCTTGCAATAGTCTGTGCATTACCTTCAATTAGTTGCGCATTGCCTGCAATAAGTGCATTACCTGTATTAAGCTGTGCACTGCCGGTCTTATTAGACGGAACCTCCTCTTTGTAGCGGTTGATATTCCGGATGGCGGAATTCTCAAACACAGAAGTATAAAAAGCCGCGGCTTCTTCTGCCTTACCACACTGTTCTCCGACAAACATTAAACTAGGGGTGATCTTCTGGTTTATTTTTGCATCTCCCACATACATAATCTGCCAGGATAATCCGTACCGGTCAATAAGCCAGCCATATTTTTTACTGAAGGGATAAGTATCAAAAGGCATGAGGGCTATACCATTTTCAATCAGCCTCTCCCAGAAAGACTCCGTTTCTTCCTCAGAATTACATGCAATAACAAAAGAAACTGCCGGCGTAAATTGGAAATAAGGCCCTGCCGACAGCAGTATAAACTCCTGTCCTGCAAGTTCTATGGTAAACATCTCCGCTGTACCGGAGGGAGTGTCGTAAAGTACGGTTTTATCAACCAGTTTTGAATCCGCAAATAATTTCATGTAAAATTCAGATGCTTCTCCCGCTTCTTTATCAAACCATAAATGTGGAACAATCTTCTGCATATTAATTACCTCCTTTTCATTTGATTATTGCATATTATAGCGCATACATACCGCTCGTCAGTTTACTATACCATTCAACACAGGATACTGATTTTATTATATCCGTATTTTATTTAATTAAATTACCTTGCGGTTATTCCTTTGTAAATTCTCCGCGGTTGCCAAACTCAAAGGTACCTCCTGCAGTCAGAGAAAAATGGGCTTTTGCAATACCCAGATCTGTTAAAGACCTTTCTTCTTTGACAAATGCGGTTACCACTCCCTTTTTGTAGTCAACTTTAACCGGCTGCAGGTTCACAGCGGAGGGAGCCTTCTGTACTGCCTGTATTCCGGCTAAAAACCACTGAGGAACCGCCGTATCCGCCTCGTAGAAGGCTTCAACCGGTTTTGTCTTGCGGTGAGTAAGATTCCGTATCATTTTCTCTTTAAAACTCTGATCCGTTTCAATATTACCGATTGTAATCACGCAGGTAAGCTCTTCGTTTTTACCTGCTTTAAAAACTGCATTGTCCCGGTCAAAAGTGCCGCCCACCCAACAGGTACCCAGACCCATTTTTGTTGCTTCAAGAACCAGCATTTCACCATAATACCCTGTTTTTTCTTTCAAATTTGGATCTTCTTTTTTCCCTTTTAAAACAATTAGTGTACGTACATTTTTAAACATTCCGTAGCTTTTTCTTAAACCGTTAAAAGCGCTGCTGCCATCCAAAACCAAAGCCATGGATAAATCTGCTGCTTTATTATATTGGTCAATTAAATTCTCTAACTGCTGTAATTTCTTTGGTTCGATGGGTGTATCCAGATAAGTTCTGCGGGATACTCTTGTATTAATTGCTTCTAAATAGTCCATATTCTTCCTCCTGATTTTAAATGATAATAAATGGTTATATTTATTTTTATACTGGATTGTTCCAGTATTTTTAGTTTACTTTCTGTGTAATATTCTTATGTTTTCCTAAACTTCCCAAGTACTTTCATCAGTATATTTAAAACCGGGCAGGAGGATAATCTATGGAGTAAATCCTTCTGCCCGGCTTATAATCAATTCTGATTACTTAATACTATTTTATTTTAAAATCAAAGATGCAGTTTAACCCTTAACTTACCCCATACAAAGGTTTGAAAATAAGTATATGCCTTATCAAAAATAAATAAAGCAGCCTGGCCGCCAAGGATAAACGCAGCTATAAGCCCGCTATTTATCGTACCCTGGTAGATAAGCTTTGGCAATAAAATCAGGATAGGGATATACATTAGATTAAATACTACTAACTTAATAAGGAGAAAAACTTTTTTCCGGGTGCCGGTATTCCATTTTACAAAGGTTAGTTTGTGATAGAAATATTCTATTATAACAATATAAAAGCCCATTGCTCCGAAAGTGATACAGTAAAGTTTGTTGGGTGCCAGCAAAAAGCTTAGCAGTATACTGGCTATATAAAAACCGGAACCGAACCTAAGACCGCTCTCCCTGATGGCAATACCTGTGCAAAAGGAAGCTGCTGCCAGCAGAAAAAGCGTATTAAACTCCAACACGCCACCCAGTATAACCAGTAAAACAGCACATGCAAGTAAAAGACCTAAAAACGAAAGTTTTTTTGCATTTAGAAGCATGAACACAAATCTCCTCCCATACATTCACATAAGGAATCCGCACACCATAAATCACAGCAGAAATTACCCATATTATA
>JAEZSL010000364.1 GCA_023443925.1 Bacillota bacterium
AACCGGCAGTGATTACGGCAGGCTGTTTTAGTTTTGTCATGTCCTGGAATGACTTGGCATATTCCATGACCTTTAATACAAGAGCAGATATGCGCCCCATGACGGCGGCTATCTATAATTTCATGAATCAGTACGGAACAAAATGGAACAGCATTATGGCTTATGGGGTTCTTTTGATCCTACCAACGTGTATTATTTTTGTAACCATGCAAAAACACATTGTCAGCGGGCTGGTAAGCGGTTCCGTGAAAGGTTAAAGATGGAGAATAGTGTGAATTATGAAGTGCATAATTCACACCCTGATTTGAGGCAGTAAACCATTTGTTAGCAGATGGTTTATGCCATGGGAGCTAGTGTGTAATAAAAGATAATTCACACCCTGATTTGAGGCAGTAAAACATCTGCCAGCAGATGTTTTATACCATGGGAGCTAGTGTGAATTGCCTCGCGAGATGCATGCGAGGCATTAGAAGAATAGCAAAAGAGGCTATTTTTCACGGTTTATGCCAAAAAAGTATGGGCGTTAGTGTGAAAGAAAATATGATATAAGAAAGGAATGCCACGCATTGATTCTTTCACCCTTTTTATTAGTGGCCGTAACACATCTGTGAACAGATGTGTTATGCAATGGGTATTATTATGAATTGTTTTAGAAAAGAAGGAAATAAGTTAGTATTCCGTTATGATGCGGAGAAGCTGTGGATCGAGCCATGGGGGAAGAATAGTTTCCGTGTGCGTTCTACCAAGATGGCGGAAATGCCCCTGGAAGACTGGGCATTATCCGAACCGGTAGAAGAGTGCGCAACAGATATTGTTATCATGGAAAAACTGGCAACCATCGTAAATGGTAAAATAAAGGCTGCGATTTCTAACTATGGCAGGATGACCTTCTATAACCAAAAAGGAGAAGTGCTGTTAGATGAATACATCAGAAACCGTCTGGACTTACATGCGGATTATTGCAGTGCCCTGGGAATTGAAGCCAGGGAGTTTAAGCCTATTCCGGGCGGGGACTATGAAATTTCCATGAGATTTGTGTCTAATCCCAATGAAAAAATCTATGGCATGGGACAATACCAACAGCCATATCTGGATTTAAAGGGAGTTGATCTGGAGTTAGCTCAGAGAAACTCTCAAGCCTCTGTTCCGTTTGCGCTTTCCTCTTTGGGATATGGTTTTTTATGGAACAATCCGGCAGTTGGCCGTGTAACCTTTGGTAAAAATATTACAACCTGGTATGCAGTATCTTCTAAGATATTGGATTATTGGGTCACTGCTGGTGATAACCCGGCTGAAATCGAAGAAGCCTATGCTTGTGCTACCGGCAAAGTGCCTATGATGCCGGAGTATGGCCTTGGCTTCTGGCAGTGCAAATTACGTTATCAAACACAGGAAGAGTTATTATCCATTGCAAGAGAATACAAGAAGAGAAATCTTCCTATTGATGTAATCGTGATTGACTATTTTCACTGGCCAACCCAGGGGGATTGGAAGTTTGATTTAACCTACTGGCCGGACCCGGATGCGATGATTGCGGAACTGAAAGAAATGGGGATTGAGCTGATGGTATCTATCTGGCCGACGGTGGATTACCGCAGTGAAAATTTCCAGGAAATGAAAGAAAACGGTTATTTAATCAGGACGGACCGTGGATTCCGGATCGTTATGCCTTTTCAGGGAAATACCGTACATTATGATGCAACAAATCCGGAAGCAAGGGATTATGTATGGAATAAAGCAAAACAGAATTATTATGATAAGGGAATTAAATTGTTCTGGCTGGATGAAGCTGAACCGGAATATTCCGCCTATGATTTCGACAATTACCGTTATCATCTGGGACCGAACGTACAAATCGGAAATGTTTATCCGAAAATGTATGCCAAAACCTTTTATGATGGTATGAAAGCGGCAGGGCAGGAAAATATCGTGAATTTACTCCGGTGCGCATGGGCGGGATCACAGAAGTATGGTGCACTTGTTTGGTCGGGAGATATCCATTCCAGTTTCTTTAGCTTAAGAAACCAGCTGGCGGCGGGCCTTAACATGGGAATGGCAGGTATTCCATGGTTTACCACAGATATCGGAGGTTTCCATGGCGGTAATCCGGATGATCTTGAATTCAGGGAACTTTTAATACGCTGGTTCCAATATGGAACCTTCTGTCCGGTTATGAGACTGCATGGTGAAAGACAGCCTATGAAACCGCAGTATGGTACCACAGGCGGAGCAGCTTGTCTTTCGGGTGCGGATAATGAAGTATGGTCTTTTGGTGCGGAGGCCTATGAAATCTGTAAAGAATACTTACAGATCAGGGAAAATATGAGAGAGTATACGAGAAGTCTTATGAAAGAAGCTCACGAGAAAGGTACACCTGTTATGAGAACGCTGTTTTATGAATTTCCATGGGATAGTTATGCCTGGGAAGTGGAAGATGAATTCTTATTTGGCAGTGATGTTCTGGTTGCACCTGTTTTATATGAAAACCAAAGACAGAGAAAGGTATATCTGCCGGCTGGGGTACAGTGGAAACAGGTATGGACCGGTGAAACCTGCACAGGCGGACAGACCATCTCGGTTGAGGCACCTATTGAGCAGATACCCCTGTTTATAAAAGAAGGCAGTAAAGTAAAAATCCGTTGATTCCGGTGGAATGAGGATAAAATAAGAAAATATTATAAAAATTTTATTTAATACATATTTTTCACAAAGTTACTAGAAGCAGAAGTTTTCATTAGTATTTGTTGGATTTGTTGTACTCTATGACTGAAGTTAAATATTCCTTGGTCTTTAAATACGAATGAAATAAAATTTTATTGAAAGAAGTCGATTGCGGTTGCAGTTGGCTTCTTCTGTTTATATAGCATATTTAGAGCATAAGAAAAAGGTAACTGAAATGGTTTTCTTTTTTGTGAATTTATGGTAAAACAATTATATATTCTGAATTAAGGGAGGTATTATTGTGGGAGGATTTATTGTAGCTGTAAAATCAATAATTATTTATAATAAAAAAGTGCTGCTTATGCAAAAGTCAGGTAAGGTATGGAAACATAATAAAAATAAATGGGAGTTTGTTGGCGGCTGTTTAGAATTTGGGGAAAGCTTATCAGAAGGACTTGCGCGGGAGATTTATGAAGAAACCGGTTTAACCGTTAGTGTAGACCGGTTATTATGCGCATCAACCCATGTTCCTAAGACTCCGGCTCAACAAAAGCAATTTGTTTTTTTATACTACCTTAGTCATACGGATACTGATAAGGTAATACTTTCCGACGAACATAAGGATTTTTTATGGGCTGACCGGAAACAAGTAATTGAACTGTTGGACAAACCTATACTGGACGATCTCATATCGAATACAATTTTGGAGGTATTAGATATCGAATAGTTTATTGCAAAACAATATCTGTTTTTCTTTCATTCCGAAGCATTATTTCGCCGGGAGTCAATAAAAATACTCCTTTTTACGTAGCTCAAACATGTAAAAAACATACACAAGGGTGATTGTTTGTGCTGAATGTGAATGCTATAATAAGACAAATTTTTATCATTTGTACTAGGGGGATATATAATAACCACCGTAAATGCAGAGGCGTCATACTGCTCAGAGAAGCAAATGATCTTATAAAAACCAGAGGTGGGTAACTTTCATGAACAAGATATTAGAAGCATATAAAGAATTGGGTCTTGACGGAATTTTTGAGTATATTGAATCCTTGCATGACAGGGACTATGAGTATGAGGATTATGATGAGGACGATACAGAAGAAGACCAAGTCCAGACGGTAGAAGATGCATCAGAAGATATAGAGGAAGCATATCTGGAAAAGGTTATGGAGCTGGAATACCTGTTGACTGAAAAGTACCGGGTGTTTATTGAGTTCCCTCAGACTCTACTGAGCGCACTGCATGGAACAGAACTTCTGAATGAGCCTCATATTAAAGAATGGTATCAGTATATGAAGGGTAATCTTAAGAAAGAGCCTGTTCTGCCACTATGGAAGCAGCCAAAGAAATTTGAAAATAAAATTTTCTATTCAGCACATAAAGAATTCATTCTGGGATTGGTGCAATTGGATGAAAACTGTTTTGCCACTTCTTCTGAGGATGGTAAAATTAACATATGGGAATATGAGCCTATTGAGGGGCAGCGGCTTGGAGATTTCTATCCGGAAGAGTCTTTGGCAGGACATGATGGTAAACCGGTAAATAATCTGGCATATGATCCCAAAAGACGGCTGATTGCCAGTGCAGGAGACGATCATAAAATAAAGCTATGGAACAGGGACACTTATGAATGTGTGGCTGTTCTGGAAGGTCATACAAATTATGTATCTTACCTTGTAATGGGGGATAATCTCTTATATTCTGCCTCTAAAGATTCCAGGATCGGAGTATGGGATCTGGATAAGATGACTAATGTTACTTATTTGACAGAACATAAGGATTGGGTCGTATTGCTCACCCTTTCACCTGATAACCAGAAATTGATCTCCACGTCCACCAATGGAGATTTATTCGAGTGGGATGCAAAGACCTTTGTGCTAAAACACAAAGTCAATGAAGGGGGCAAGACCCTGTTTGTTCCGGATACTGACCTGTATATTGTGAACAATAACCCGGAGATGCTGGGGCATGACGGACATCCGGAATGGTTTCAATGGCTGTCAAATAACCGGATGGTCACGGTGGATCATGAGCTGATTATTTGGGACGCAGACAAATGGAGCATTATAAAGTCTTTTGGGCAGAATTATTTTGGTATAGAATGCTTCCTCATTATTGATGAATATATAGTTACCTTTGAAGGTACTATCAAGGTCTTTGATATAAATAGTGGGACACTGCTAAAAATATATCCTGTTGATAATGAAGATAAAATTCAGCGAGCCTTATTTAATAAAGAAGAGCAGATCATAATTACCTGCAGCAACAAAGGAGTTATTACTATCTGGGACTGGATGGAACTGTTAAATGGAGATTCTGCTCAGGGAATCGGGGTAGATGTACATAGTTTGGAAGTATTTAAAGATCCTGACTCCGGACGCGAAATAGCTTTATGCGGAGGCTTTAGCTGGGAGCTTGCAGTCTTTGATCTGGATACAGGGGAGCTGAAGCAGAGAATCCAACGAACAGCGGGTGCCAAAGGCTTTGTGGATATAAAAAAACATTCGGCTACCGGACAGGCAGTTCTGTTGTTTGAACAGAGTATTGGTCTCTGGGATCCTTTTCATCCCGAGGTACAACAGATCATACCTCTTCCGCAAAAAAGCGAGCCAAGGGAAATTCTTACTACAAGACATGGGATATTGGCGGCTTCTCAGAGTTATCCTCCTTATCGGATTAACACAAAAAATCAGAAGGTATTTGCCTATGATAATTACTCTTATCTTGAATTCATTGAATCACCGGATGGCCGCTATGCAATTGCCACCACCTATCCTACGGATCTGAGCAAGGATGGGGTACCCTTCGATGAAAAGTTAAAACCGCTGACATCCCCGGCCATATGGCTCAATTTGGAGAGCGGCAGAAAAGAAGGAGAGATCTGGTACAATAATTTATCAAAGCATATGAAGTTTGATAAAAAAATTCAGGATTTCGCGGAAAAGAACTTTAAAAATCACTTTCCTCTTTATCCAACAGCCGCCGCATGGTCCCCGGATGGGCAGCAGGTGGCTATTGGTTTTAACAATGGCAGGCTGTTGATCTATGGTGTGATCGCAAGGAAGATACAGAATCGGAATGGACTGGAGGCTGGCAAGTACGTATCCTATATGGCATGGACAGAGCCCCACATTCTGACTGTCTTCATGAGTGGAACCGCATATGCTGTAGATAGCCATACACTAAAAGTAGTTAAGAGTATAGCTATATCGAAAGATCCTACCTATCATTATTCCAGCTTTGGAGGGGGACGTTATCTTGTATGGGGAAGTGGCAAAAGAAAGCTTATCGGGATTTTTGACACACAGGAATTCATCAACAAGTGGACCGTATCCCTTCCTACAACACCCAGAAAGGTATTGGTGAATGAGGGACGGCTGATTGTAGGCGGCGAAGACGGACTCCTATATGCTTATGGCATAAATGGTGTGATATAAAAGTTAAACACTTATCTGTTTATGTTATGAATTGACAGCTGGTTTCGTTTAATAATAATTTTTACGAGTGCTTGGTACGAGTGATTGGTATGAACAATTTATTAAAATAAGACATTCTAAATACAAAAGATATTGGTACATTAAATTACATCTATATGAGGCTTACTTTTATAAAATGGCAGTTTGGCAGACTTTCATTTTTTCAGAGGATTTCTATAGATGTATTTTATTATAAAAAGCAGGATTTGAGGATTTTTGAATCGAACATTCCAATGCGACGGTATGAAAATGTGTCGTTCCAGCAAATATCCCTACTAAAGAGAAAAGTACTGCAAACATCTCCTCCAAAGAGAGAGGTTGCAGTACTTTTAAATATCTTAACATAATTACTTTTTCCTCATTATATACGGACAATTCTGCACCTCGAATTGCCAGACCGAAAGATCTCTGGGGTTTCAATCCTGAACTCTCTGCCAGCTAAAAGCTGTCAATTTAAAAAGGAAAGCACTTTACTTCGCTTGATTACTCTGTTTAAGATGCTCAATCCCCCAAGTATTCATTTCATCCAATATCGGTTTTAAAGATTTTCCGAGTGCCGTAAGAGAATACTCAACCTTTGGCGGTACCTCCGGATAAATTTTTCTGAAGATTATTCCATCGGTTTCTAACTGCCGAAGCTGTTGCGTCAGCATTTTCTGGCTTATTCCGTTAATTCCTTTACTAAGTTCACTAAACCTTTGTGTACCGTTATTGAATAAGTTTCTCAGAATAAGTACTTTCCATTTGTGACCGATCAAGGTGACTGTATGCTCTATAGGGCAAGATTTATCACATGGCATTTTATCGCTCCTGTCAATTAATATGCTTAATATGCTTTACTTTACTGTAGTATACTTACTATTTAGTTAGTATAGCACAAAATAGTGCCTTCTTGCAAAAAGTTTGTACTGATATTAATATTATAGTAGATGTACAGTAACTTGTAAATAAGTTGGTATAGGTTTGAATTGTAAAGGATAGCTGTATACTAACTTGGATTTATAAAAGATAGGAGTCATGGTAATGAAAAAAATAAATATTGGCGATATACTTGAATTTGCAGCTGAAAGAAGTGCGCGCATGGCGATTTTTAAAGAAGGAAGGCTGGATACAGGCCTTTTGCTTTATGGGCCGGGGCAGACAACACCTGACCATAAGCATACGGATATTGATGAAGTGTTTTATGTGATTTCTGGTGAAGGTACAATCACAATAGACAAAGAAGAAATACTTCTGAAAGAAAAGGATGTTATTTTGTCCCCAAAGGGTGAAACACATGGATTCAATAATACCAGTTCTTCCAATTGGGTTGTATTGCAGATTAAGATTGACACACAGCAAACGGATAATACTATATTATAAAAATTTAATTAAACGTTAGTACAGGAGGTATTAATCAATGTTTACACGAATAGACCATGTAGCATTTTCTGTAAAAGACAGACAAAAATCCATTGACTTTTATGAAAAAAACTTTGGCTTTAAAAAATATTATGAACACGATGTCCCCGGCGTACCGGATCTTGAGAAGGTAGTTTATCTTCAATTGGGCGGCACTGTATTAGAGTTCGAACATTGGACGAATGAGAAAGAGAATAGGGGATACCATTTCTGTCTCATAAGTGATGATTTTGATTCGGATTATGAAAGGCTTAAAAAAACCGGGATTCCAGTTGTAACGGAGCCGCATATTCCCGAGCCTAGAACACCGCAGGAAACAGGCTGGAAAAGAGTTGTATTTCAAGGTCCTGACGGCGAGTTAATTGAGTTTCGGGGATAATGAGTGAAACTATTTGCTAAGGATAATGAGTATATTATGGTTTTAACAGAATTTGTAATACACCTCGATTAAAGAATTTCATGTTCGTTTATTAAAAGTGAGTATATAGCAATAGATTTAGATGATAATTCACCTTTCGCACTTCATTTGAAAAAAAATAAATTATCGATCTTGAAATCATGTATTAATGTACAGAAGGACAAACAAAATAAATATTCAAAACTTACAAGGTATGAAATCACCGTCCGTTTGGGCGGTTTTTTCATACCATTATTTATTTGAAAGGTTCGCCTTAAAAAATCACTGGATAAAATGAAATTATAAAGAAGAATTATTGATGAATTGTTCTTTCGAAATAGCATAACAAATCTCTCCGTCAGGGGCTGTTGGAAGGTAAGAATATCGCATGACATTATCAGCTGGATATAACCCGGATTTTTGGAGTACACGCCCTGAACCTGGATTTTCTGCTTTATGAAAAGCTTCAAGTTTAACAATGGACGTATTGAGAAAAGTATGCTTAATAAAAGCATATAGAGCCTCAGTAACAATACCTTTTCCCCAAAAAGCTTTTCCGACACAGTATTCAATCTCAGCGGTATTGACGTCAATATACAAACGGCAAAAGCTGATGTGGCCAATGTTTTCATTTGTATCTTTTAGTATAATAGCCCATCTGTATTGATGTTCCCAGGTATTTAGCAAATTAACAACATCTGACTCGATTGTATATGCAGGTTCACCATAACCTCTTTGCACATCTGTGTCAGAAATCCAGTTTTTCAGCATATTAGGTATATCTGATTGATTAAACTTGCGAAGTAATAATCGGTTGGTATGTATCTGCAATCTATCATTGAAAGTGAATTCCATGCAGTATCTC
>JAEZSL010000381.1 GCA_023443925.1 Bacillota bacterium
CCGGAGACCGGATGTCCAGTGTGGTTATCGACAATGTCCAGGGAGCCGTACTGGCTATGGAGTATCTGATTAAACAAGGGCACAGAAGAATTGGTTATATACACGGTGTTGAAAATAGTGATGATACTGCCAGATTTGATGCCTATACCGGTATTATGGAGAAATATGGACTTATTCCGGATGAATCTATCATTCTCCGGGGGTATTTCGAAGAAGTGGTAGCATACAGCGAGATGCGTGTTCTGCTGCTTAAGGGTGTTCAGCTCCCGGATGCATTTTTTTGCGCCAATGATGAAATGGCCTGGGGTTGTATTCGGGCTTTAACAGAAGCTGGGGTTAAGGTTCCGGATCAGATCAGCATAATGGGATTTGATGATAATACCCTGGCTCCTTTTTATACACCGTCCATCACTACTATTCACAGCCCGGTAACGGAACTTGGCAATGCCAGCGCATTGGAGTTAATTCGGCTGCTGCAATCTCCCGAACCAGCACAGGGAACTCTGCAGAAATTATCACCAGGTCTGGTCATCCGGGATTCCTGCAAATTCCGAATGACCTAGAAGTTTAATATTATGATTGGGTATCGAAAGGTCCCTCAACGTGTATTTTATATATACAGTGTATATATACACTCGTATTCATTCGGAGCACAGAATTGGCCTTTTTAACACCCGAATCATATTATGCAAGAAAAGCTTCGTATCAAAAAATCAGGAACGAAAGAAAATAGGATAAAGAGAGGGTGCCACGAATTTATTCTTTCGTCTTTTATCAGTGGCGGTATCACAGACAAATCTGCGATAGGCAAAGGTGCAAAATATGGGGCAATATTATTTAAAAGGGAATACTTATGTTATAAATAATTACGACAGACTTCCGCCTTTCTCCAGTTTTCTCCCGGGGCTTGCCGGTATTAAGGGAATACCTCTTTGGGTTTATTACACAAACCGGGGACAGGGAGTTAACAGCTTTGGAATACATAATAAGAATAATGCAATCATGGAATTTAATCCGGCTAATACCGCTTATGAGAACACAGCTCTTAAGGGTTTCCGAACTTTTATCAAGTGTAACGATGAGTATTTTGAACCATTTCTTCGGTATAGCAGAAATACCTCGCGAAATCTGTATATCCGCAAAAATATTTTTTCCATAGAAGAAATCAATTCAGAATATGGCCTTAATATAACCGTAAAATACTATGTTTTGCCTAACAGCAGTATCGGTGGTCTGGTCAGAACTGTATTCATACGGAATATATGCAACGAAAAGAAAACCCTTTGTATGCTGGACGGGCTGCCGAAGATCATACCATATGGTATTGCAAACAGTGCATATAAAGAGATGTCCAACCTGTTAAAAAGCTGGTCGGAGATTAAGAACACGGAGAAAAATATTCCATTTTATACCCTCCGGGCATCCAGCGAGGATTCTGCCGAAGTATCTGATATTGAGGGCGGATATTATTATCTTTCGGTTCATAACGGCAAAGTACAGCCGGTTATATACGATTCCCAGGTGATTTTTGATTATGATACATCACTTATCGATCCTGTTTTATTTCAGGAACAAGGCCTGGAAGGGGTTTTAAATAAACCCCAGTGTTATGCGAATAAAATTCCCTGCGGTTTTACCCCTGCGGAATTTGAGCTGGCACCCGGTGAAACGTATGAGCTAAATACCATAGTAGGTTTTGCCTCCCAGGCGGAACAAATCAATGAAAAACAACAGGAATTCTGCAGCAGCGGATATTTCAGGCAGAAAGAAACGGAAGCAGAAGAAGCAGCCGACGGACTTACCAAGGATATTAAAACCCATACGGCAGTTCCTTTATTTGACCAGTATGTGGAACAGTGCTACCTGGATAATTTCCTGCGGGGCGGCTATCCTTTTGTCTTTAATAAAGACGGAAATAAAGCAGTAGTTCATCTGTTCAGCCGGAAACACGGCGATCCGGAGAGGGATTATAATTTCTTCTCTATTGCAGGAGAATACTATTCCCAGGGTAACGGTAACTTCCGGGACGTGAGCCAGAACAGAAGAAATGATGTTTTTTTTAATAAAGAGATTGGCAGCTTTAACATAAAAACATTTTTTAACCTGATCCAGGCCGATGGCTATAATCCGCTGGAGGTACGGCCTTCTACCTTTGTAGTTCAGGATAAGTACAAAGAGGAGGCAAGGCAGTTATTGCAGGAGTTTGTGTCCGGAAACACGGATAAACTGCAGGCTGTAATTAGCGGTGATTTTACTCCGGGTCAGGTTGCTGCCTGTATTGCAAGGTATGCTTTAGAGGTGAAAGGCGGAGAAGATGTCTTCCTTGAAAAACTGCTGGCATTAACCTCCCAGAATACGGAAGCCGGCTTTGGTGAAGGCTACTGGAGTGACCATTGGGACTACAATATGGATCTGATTCACAGTTATCTGCAGATCTATCCCGAAAAAACAGAGGAACTGTTATTTGAAGACAACACGTACCGGTTTTACGACAGTCCAGCCCTTGTGGTTAAAAGAAGCGAAAAATATGTGATACATAAAGATGAAGTCAGACAGTACGGTGCACTTGTAGAAGATGAGGTGAAAATCGGGAGAAAAGATTTTAAGAAAAAGGGTACCAACTGGCTTAAGATAAAATCCTCCGACAGTAAAGAGTTTGATTATGGTTCGGCGCCGGCAGCGGAAACAACCTTAATTGTAAAATTGATATCGCTGGCCTTAAATAAATTTGCGGCTTTAGACCCTTATGGTATGGGGATAGAGATGGAAGGCGGAAAGCCTGGCTGGAATGATGCCATGAATGGGCTTCCCGGACTGTTCGGAAGCGGCATGCCGGAGACTTTTGAATTAAAACGGATGGTCTGCTTTATCTGTGATACGGTAATTTTAAAACGGGATGTACTTATACCGGAAGAAATCCATTCATTTTTAACAAAAGTAGCAGAGGTCTTAACCCAGTCCCGGGCAGAGAGATGGAGTGATTTTACATATTGGGACAGAGTCAGTACTTTAAGAGAAGAATACCGGGAAGCCATCCGGTTTCATTTAAATGGCAGACTTAAGAGAGTAAAGACAGAAGATATATTTATGATATTTAAGGGATTCCTGGATAAATTGGAGACCGGTATTAAGAAAGCCTCGGGGTATGGAGAAGGCATAATGCCAACTTATTTTACTTATCGTGCCGGGGAATTTGTGCCGGTAATGAATGAGGAAGGAACACCGGTACTCAGTCATTATGGTCTTCAAAAAGCTGTGGTTAAGTCTTTTGAAGTCAGGCCGCTGCCGGTTTTCCTGGAAGGGCCGGCAAGGATGCTTGGTATCCTAGAATATCCGGAAGCGAAAAAGTTATGGAGTAATATTAAAAGCAGCGAGTTATATGATAAAAAGCTGAGCATGTATAAAACTTCCGTACCCCTTGAAAATATTTCAATGGAAAACGGAAGAATCAAGGCTTTCACACCGGGCTGGCTTGAAAGAGAGAGTATTTTTCTCCATATGGAATATAAGTATTTGCTGGCAATGTTAAAATCCGGTTTATATGAACAGTTTTATGAGGACCTTAAAACAACATTGGTTGCTTTTCTGCCGCCGGAGGTTTACGGAAGAAGCATCCTTGAGAATTCTTCGTTTATTGCATCGGGACAAAATCCCGACGAAAAGGTACACGGGAGAGGATTTGTTGCCCGCTTAAGCGGTTCTACCACGGAAGTATTATCCATGTGGATTCATATGTTTATGGGCAGCCGCCTGTTTACCTTTGAAAATGATGAGTTAAAACTGAATTTTGAGCCAAAGCTGCCAGGCTGGTTTTTTGATGATAAGGGAGAAGCTGCTTTTAACCTTCTCTCACGGTGTAAGGTTACCTATGTTAATACAGAACACAAAAATACCTACGGAGAGAATGCTGCCAGTGTAAGCTGTATTGAAATTACCGAAACCGGCGAAAAGATATCCGGTGCTACTTTAAGCGGAGAGACAGCAAAAAAGGTCAGAGAAGGTGACATAAAGGCTATCCGTATTTATTTGGAATAAGGCCTGAGAGAAGCTGATTCGTTATTATTTTATTCTATAGCAGTGTTACGGGAGCTAGTTCGAAATTAAGTCTTTAACTAGAAATTAATGAAATATTCATCGGAAGACAAGAATATTCAGAAAAGAGGTTATGATGAGATTAATTACTACAAGTTATGTAAACAACCAGAAAGATACCACGGTCAGAGAGCTTGAATTATGCGCGGATAAGGGTGCCGCCATGAATGTTGTAAATCTCTATCCGAACATTGAATATCAGACATTTTTAGGGTTCGGAGGTGCTATCACGGAAGCGGCGGGGTATGCCTATTCCAAACTGAGCAAGAAAAATCAGGAAAAGGTTGCCGAGCTGTATTTCGGTCCGGAGGGTAATCGGTATGGCTTAATCCGAACCCATATTGACAGCTGTGATTTTTCCCTGAATAATTACGAAGCTATGTCAGACCCCGAGGATACTGCCATGGAATCCTTTACCCTGGAAAGGGATGAGAAATATATACTTCCGCTGTTAAGAGCAGGACAGGAAAAAAGAGGAGAAGCCTTTGATTTAATGTTAACCCCCTGGTCCCCACCGGCATTTATGAAAACCAACGGAGACCGGAATCATGGCGGACAGCTGAAATCAGAGTTTATGGGATTCTGGGCAGAGTATATCTGCCGTTATATTAAAGAATATGAAGCCAAGGGCTTTTTGGTAAACCGGATGACAATCCAAAACGAACCGGAAGCGGTGCAGACCTGGGATTCCTGTATCTTCAGCGGGGAAGAGGAAAAGCTTTTCTTAAGGGATCACTTATATCCTGCACTGGTTAAGAATAATTTAACTCATGTAAAGATTAACATATGGGATCACAATAAGGAAAGGCTTTATGAACGTGCCGGAGCCACCATCGATGCCGTTACGGATAAAATGATAGACGGAATTGCTTTTCACTGGTATACCGGTGACCACTTTGAAGCCATCGGGCTGGCAAGGGATGCCTTCCCGGGCAAAGAACTGATATTCACGGAAGGCTGTGTGGAATACAGCAGGTTTGATGCCAGCCAGCTTTACAATGCCCAGATGTATGCCCATGATATTATCGGCAATTTGAATGCAGGTATGACTGGCTTTATTGACTGGAACATTATGCTGGATGAAAAAGGGGGACCGAATCACGTCAATAATTTCTGTGATGCACCAATCATGGTGGATACCAAAAATGACAGCTTTGAGAAAAAGCTTTCCTTTGACTATATCGGACACTTCAGTAAATACATAGAAAAGGCTGCAAAACGTATTGCCTTTACGAAATACACGGATAAACTGGAATTAACCGCTTTTAAAAATCCGGACAGCTCCCTGGTACTTGTCGCTTTAAACCGGACGGAAGGAGAACTGCCGGTTTCGATCCGCCTGGAAGGTAAAAATGTTGAATTTACCGTACCTGGCAGCACCATTGCAACTGCTTTATTTTAGTCCCGGAGGTTTAAACAGTCTTTCAGATCAAATAAGGGATTAAACTCTATAGGCATTAATTCAAATACTGCTGTCAAATTGGTATAAGAAAATGGAGTTTATTGACAATTGCGGTAACTAGACGTATAATAAATCCAAATTTAGTAATTCTGTATATTTAAGTTTATAGATATTCTAGACGATTATAAAGAGTTATGGCCATTATCCAAAGGGAGGTAGTTGTATGAAGAAATTAGAGATTATCATAAAACCCGAAAGACTGGAGGAATTAATACAAATCCTCGATAAGAATAAAGCGAATGGCATAATGATTACAAATATTATGGGCTATGGGAATCAAAAGGGGTTTACAACGGTTTACAGGGGTACTGAAACGAAGGTTAATCTGCTTCCGAAAGTGAAGATAGAGACTGTTGTGCCTGCTGACACAGCAGAAGTAATTGTAAATGAAGTCGTAAAGCAAATCAATACCGGTGATTACGGAGACGGTAAAATATTTATTTATGATGTGGAGGATGCGGTCAGAATCCGTACCGGAGAACGCGGAAAAGAAGCGTTATAATACAGATTTACTTAAGAGCATTGGATGATCCGAAGGTTCATCCGGTGCTCTTTCTGGCAGGATGTGGATGGCATACTTAAGGATTGTTCGCCACAGTCCTGGCAGCGGTTCAATGCTAGAGTCTCGACAAAATATAAGCACAGAGAACTTTTAACGCTTGAAACGGCATAGGAAAAAAGACTGTGTCCGTAAAAAAATCTTGATTTTAATAAAAAGATTAAGGTATAATAAAATCAGACTAAATATAACAAAATTTGCGGCAACTCCGTTGCATTGTCTATATGCCAGATGGTAAACAGATTGCTGCTTTCACACAGAGGGGATTTTCGTTCCTGTAAAGGACGGTAATTGCTAAGGAGATAATTATGTCAGAGATTAATCGAATTAATGGTACTGAAAATAAGAATATATACAGTGTCAATCCGGATAAAAAGACCGGGTCCGGTAACGGCAGTTTTTCCTCATTTCTGGGAGAGACCAAAAGCCTGGATGCAATCTTTACGGAAGCCGCAGATAAATATAATGTACCGGTACAACTGTTAAAAGCAGTTGGTAAAGCAGAATCCGGTTTTGATGCAAAAGCAGTATCAAGATGCGGTGCCCAGGGAATCATGCAGCTGATGCCTGCTACGGCAGCGTCACTTGGAGTTACAGATTCTTTTGATGCCCAGCAAAATATTATGGGAGGCGCTAAGTATTTGTCCGGGCTGTTAGATAAGTACGAAGGCAATAAAAGTCTGGCTCTGGCCGCTTACAATGCAGGAAGCCGCAATGTTGCAAAATACGGCGGTATACCACCCTTTGAGGAAACACAGAACTATGTAAAAAAAGTCCTGAATTTTGTGAATGAAGGGGTAGATACCGGTAATAAAGTTGTTTCAACCGGCTCGTATGCTTCTGCTGCAGCTCCGGCAGCATCGATTAATATAGCACAGATCAGAGATAATATTATAAACCTGGAGGATCAGGAGGAGATTACTACTGATAGCAGCAGTGAGTTGGAAGCTGCTCTTTCCTATGATGAATATTTAAAATTCCTGGATTCTTTATTTGAGGAAGATGAGGAAGAAAAGTCTCAAAAAGACTATTATACTTCGAAAGCAATTAATTTTAGTTTACCGGTTATGAACCTGCTGAAAATCAAGAATTAAAAGTGAGGATAGTTTATGAAGAATACAGGTGCGGTAATTGATGCCATGATCCGGTATTATTCGGGTGATATTAAAAGAATCAATCATTTTATTAAAGTATATGGTTATGCAAAAGCCATCGGAGAGTTGGAAGAGCTGGATGAATACACCAGAGAGGTTTTGGAAGTAACGGCTATCGTTCATGATATCGGAATTAAGGTCAGCGAAGAAAAGTATAACAGCAGTTCCGGCCATTATCAGCAGATCGAAGGCCCGGCTGTTGCGGAGAAAATGTTGCTTGGCCTTAAGTATGACAAAGAATTCATAGACCGTGTGTGCTATCTGATTGCTCATCATCATACTTATACTAACATAGACGGAATCGATTATCAGATACTGGTGGAAGCCGATTTTCTTGTTAATCTCAACGAAGATAATGTATCTCCTGATGGTATAAAAAAGGTAAAAGAGAATATATTTAAGACCCGTACAGGGATCACATTCTTAAACAATTGTTTTAGTGTTCTATAAATAATAAATTTATATCGATATTGATACATACGGTAATAAACGGATAATGTCAACTTTAAAAGATGCTGCATGAGCTTTTAGCATCTTTTTTTGTCGTATAGGAAAGTACGTCCTATTTGGAAAAAATACTCCAGGGGATGCAAATGATGCGCTTAAGGAAGATGTCATTATGTCCCTATGAAAGTTAAAGTCTGACCTAAAGTCTGACCGGCAGGCTATACATGACGTGTTTAAGGAAGAATGTCACTCTGGTGGCAGTACACCAAGGCTTGAAGGTGTCTTGCCAGAGCTTTCTTATTACTTTAAAAAGTCTCTCCGTTTGCCTACAGCATAAAGAGAGACTATATATTGCATAGATTAATTAATATTCCATAGGAGCATTAATGTATGCAATTTAATGCGTATGCAACAAAAGCAGGTCAGTTGTGGAGCATAATAGGATTACAGTTTACTTAATTTCCTTTCAACCAGTTTAACCGCCTGGGACATAGGAAGGCTTATGATTAAATATGCTGCGGCTAGAATCGTATAGGACTCTATGGTTAAAAAGGTCTGGGAAGCGTAGGTCTGGGTTCTTAATAAAAGTTCAAATACACTGATATAAGCAAGCAGAGAAGTATCTTTGACCATCATAATAAGATAGTTTCCGAATACGGGAATAACATTTCTTATTGCCTGGGGAAGTATAATCCGGAATAAGGTTTCAGTTTTACCAAAACCCAAGGCCAGACCGGCTTCCATCTGACCGGAGTCAATGGCTTCAATGGCACCACGTATAACCTCAGACAGGTAACAGCTGTAGTTAATTCCTAAAGCCAGTACGCCTGCAACCAGAGGGCTTAAGTCAAATTTAAAATCTAACCCAATCAGCTGCAGCAGTATTTCTATAAGCAGAGGCATAACAAAATACATATATACGATCTGTACCAGCAACGGGGTGCCGCGGATGAATTCTATAAAAATCACCAGGAAGGTCTTTAATACCTTGTGTTTGCTGATACGGCCGATAGCCATAAACAAGCCCAGTACGATACCAAGCAAAAATGCGAGTAAAGTTACTTGAATTACCAAACCCAAGCCTTTCCCTAATGAAGGTATCAAATACTCGGCAGCATCTTTAAAATTCAGCCTTTTAATAATTTCCATATTAAACTCCCATCTATGCGCTTAAGCGCACGTACAAATCAAGATGTTGAAAAACTGTATTTCGTTTTTTC
>JAEZSL010000386.1 GCA_023443925.1 Bacillota bacterium
CCTCCATGGAAGAGGATTTTGCGCAGTGGTATACGGATGTAGTTAAAAAAGCCGAATTAATTGACTACTCCAGTGTCAGAGGATGTATGATCCTGCGTCCCAACGGATATTCAATCTGGGAAAATATACAGAAGGAACTGGACAAAAGATTTAAGGAAACCGGTGTGGAAAATGTATATATGCCCATGTTTATACCGGAGAGTCTTTTACAGAAGGAAAAAGACCATGTAGAGGGTTTTGCTCCGGAAGTTGCCTGGGTAACTCACGGAGGATTGGAACCTTTACAGGAAAGGTTATGTGTAAGGCCCACTTCTGAGACTTTATTCTGTGATTTTTATGCTAATATCGTGCAGTCTTACCGGGATCTGCCTAAATTATATAATCAATGGTGTTCCGTTGTACGTTGGGAAAAAACCACAAGACCATTTCTTCGTTCTGTGGAATTTTTATGGCAGGAAGGGCATACCATACACGCTACTGCCGAGGAAGCAGAAGAGAGAACCATTCTGATGCTTAATGTCTATGCGGATTTTTGTGAACAAATATTAGCGATTCCAATGGTAAAAGGAAAGAAAACCGATAAAGAAAAATTTGCCGGAGCCAAGGCAACCTATACCATAGAAGCTTTAATGCATGACGGTAAAGCCCTGCAATCCGGTACCAGCCATAACTTTGGAGATGGCTTTGCCAAGGCATTTGATATTCAATATACGGACAAAGAAAACAAATTACAGTATGCACACCAGACATCCTGGGGTATGACAACCCGTTTAATCGGTGCTTTAATCATGGTTCACGGAGACGACAGCGGCCTTGTACTTCCGCCTAAAATTGCTCCTACTCAGGTTATGATTATTCCCATTGCCCAGCATAAGGAAGGGGTACTGGAAAAAGCAGCCGAACTAAAGGAGAAACTTGGCGCATTCCGTGTTAAAGTAGATGATACCGACAAGAGTCCCGGCTGGAAGTTCAGTGAGCAGGAGATGCGCGGTATTCCAATTCGTATTGAAATCGGACCTAAGGATATCGAAGCAAACCAGGCAGTAATTGTCCGCCGCGATACCAGGGAAAAAATCGTAGCTTCCCTTGACAGTCTTCCTGAGACCGTATCCGAAGTACTTGATACCATGCAGAAGGAAATGTTAGAGAGAGCCAGAAATCACCGTGACAGCCATACCAGCAGTGCGGCAGATTTTGAAGAATTTAAAGATGCAGTTGCAGGTAAGCCAGGCTTTGTAAAGGCTATGTGGTGCGGTGACAGGGCCTGTGAGGATGCCATAAAGGAGCAGACCGGAGCAACCTCCCGCTGCATGCCTTTTGAACAGGAAGAGCTCGCAGAAACCTGTGTATGCTGCGGTAAAAAAGCCAAGTCCATGGTTTACTGGGGCAAAGCATATTAAAAGATAAACCGATAAGATGATTCCGGTATTTGCCGGAATCATCTTATTTTATTAAAAGTAATAATAGTAGGTTTTAATCAGCCTGGGGTTATATTTCTGATATTAAAAGAATATATTTTTTTTCTGACAGCTAAAAATGGTATTTATATGGTGTTAGATATTAATAATAAGATAAGAATTTAAGCCGATAAGTACTTGATAAAAAGATAAGATATAACGCTGATAGGTACACTAAATCCACATGATAAATCAGAAGAGTAAAAAAATAAGAGATCAATTAAAGGAGCAATAATTATGAATATACTTATAACTAACGATGACGGCATCTTAGCGGAAGGAATCCTGGTACTTGCAGAAATATTAACAGGGTTGGGAGAAGTAACGGTAGTTGCGCCAAACGGCCAAAGAAGCGCGGTTTCCCATGGTATAACGGTAAGGGACCCTTTGGTGGTAAAGGAAGTGGAATATCCGGTTGCCGTCAAAAAAGCTTATAGTGTAAGCGGAAACCCTGCGGACTGCGTAAGGCTGGCAGTAGAAGATCTGATGGATAGAAAACCGGACCTGCTTATATCGGGAATTAATGCGGGGCCGAATTTTGGTCAGGATATTATCTATTCCGGCACCGTTTCCGGCGCCATTGAAGGAATGTTTTATAAAATTCCATCCATAGCTCTTTCACTGGACGGGATGGGTTATGATATCTGCCGTGCTTATTTAAAAGAGATCATAGATGCATTTCAAAGCAATAATAAAGATCCCAAAACCATCTGGAACGTGAATTTTCCCGGCTGCTCTTTGGAAGAAGCGAAAGGTATAACGTATGCCCCTTTGTCCGGCCATTCCCAGTTCCCCTTCCGGTTTAAGAAATATTCGGTATCGGAGAAGGAATGGTATTACTTCCCCGTTTCCGAAGCGGTAGGCGTATTGGAGGCCGGCACGGATGTGGATTATGTCAGAAAAGGCTATACAGCCATTACACCTCTTACCGTTAATTTTGAAAACGGCAGTGATAGAGGGAAGGGCATTCTATCAGTTCAGACTGTCGGACTTCCGGTTTGAGAAGGCTTTGGGGGAAATCCCGCATCTTTCTTTAAAACAGTTGGAAAAATAATGTTCATCAGCAAAGCTTAATTTATAAGCAATCTGTTTTATGGAAATATTAGTATTGGTAAGAAGCAGTTTAGCGGTTTCAATTTTCTGGGACAGAATATATTCATAGGGAGTCTGCTGGAATTCCTTCTTAAAGATGCGGTTAAGTTGCGAGGAAGACAGGCAGGCGGTTTTTGCCAATACGTTAATAGAAAATTTTTGATATATATTGGCATCGATATATTCCTTGACCTTATAGGCAGCAGCATTTTTAACCACCGGTTTATCGTACAAATGCATGTTGATGCGGGAGAGGATTTCATGAAAAATCAGCGAGCCCCGCTGGGATATAATTGATAAGCCGGTATCCTTATCTTCACAGATTGTGAGAAATTTGTGAAATAAGTCTGAGAGATCCAGATTCTTCACCAATAAAACTCCTTCCAAACGATAAACTTCCATGAGCTGGTCACACAAAGGTCCGTAGACATTCATCCAAATTTTTCCCCAGGGATTATCCGGATGTGAATAATAACGGTGGTGATGTCCATTCGGCAAAAGGTATATATCACCCTTTGACGGGTATATGACCTCATCATCCATATGGACGGTACCTTCCCCCTCCAGGATATATTCAAGACAGTAAATCTTGGAAACTTTCCGATCCACATAATAATTAGGATCTGGATAGGAGATCCCGGCCAGCTCAATATAAAAGGGATTCGTTATTTTGCTGTCGTCATTTAAAAAACTTATGATATGTTCCATATGCTTGTATTCCTCATCTTTTTGCTGTTAAACTCTATGTTTTTATATAAAATATAGCAGTATAATGCAAATAAGTAAATATAAAATTTTATTAATATTAGGTGGAGATAGATAAAAATGCATTGCATTTTTAATTTTACTAATTAAAAAGTATCGTAAGGGGGCTTGCGGTATGCATGGACGTTAGTGTGAATAGCCTCGCGAAATGCATGCGAGTCATTAGAAGAATAGCAAAAGAAGCTATTCTTCACGATTTATGCCCAAAAAGCATGGGCATTAGTGTGAATTTTTTTAAAGAAAATATAATAAAAGAAAGGAATGCCGCAGAATATTCATTCACCATGTGAAACTTATTTCACATATTATTCTGTGGCAGTAACACATTTGAGGACCGATGTGTTATAAAATGGGTATTATTATGACAAGTATACCAAGACCGGAACATCCGTTTCCACAGCTGGAACGCAGAAATTGGACAAATCTAAACGGAGAATGGCAGTTTGAATTTGACTTCGGGAACAGCGGAAGAGACCGCAAACTTTATGAGAAAGAGGCCTTTACGGACAAGATTATTGTACCTTTCTGCCCGGAGAGTGAACTCAGCGGTATCAATTACAAAGATTTTATACCGGCAGTATGGTATAAAAGAAATATTTCCGTAAGTGCCGGGGACTTAGAAGGAAGAGTTCTCCTTCATTTTGGTGCGGTAGACTATGAGTGCCATGTATACGTAAACGGAAAAGAAGCCGGCACCCATAAGGGCGGCTATTCCTCCTTTCATTTTGACATTACAGAATTTTTGTCAGAAGGCAGTAATGATCTGACGGTGTATGCCTACGACGATACAAGATCCGGTTTGCAGCCAAGGGGCAAACAGTGCGGCGCTTATTATTCCGCAGGCTGTGATTACACCAGAACCACCGGCATCTGGCAGACAGTCTGGCTGGAATTTGTACCGAAAGCCTACATTAAGAATGTAAAATATTATCCTAATATTTCCGAAGGCCAGTTGTTAATAACCGGTACGGTGGAAGGAAAAGGCACGTTTACAGCAACGGCAGTTTATGAAGGCAGAAAATGCGGTGAAGTATCCGTTCAGTCAGAAAACGGCAATATACAGGCGATTCTTAAGCTAAATGAAATCCATCTCTGGGAACTGGGACAAGGCGACTTATATGATCTGGAACTGAGCTTTGGTGAAGATAAAGTTAAGAGCTATTTCGGACTCAGAGAAGTAAGAATGGAAGATATGAAATTTTATCTAAATAATAAGTCCGTATTCCAGCGTCTGGTGCTGGATCAGGGCTTTTACCCGGATGGAATCTACACAGCTCCTACAGAAGAAGCATTGGTAAAGGATATTACTCTGTCCATGGATTTAGGCTTTAATGGCGCTCGTCTGCATCAGAAGGTTTTTGAAGCCAGATTTTTATACCATTGTGATAAAATGGGTTACATGATATGGGGCGAACAGGGCAACTGGGGTCTTAACATTTCGGAACCGGAAGGTATCTTTGGCTTCCTGCCTGAGTGGATGGAAGTGATGGAAAGAGATTTTAACCATCCCTCTCTGATCGGCTGGTGCCCGTTTAATGAAACCTGGGACAATAGGGGCCGCAGTCAGGTTGATGATATTTTAAGACTGGTTTATCTTGCCACAAAACAGTTTGATACCACCAGACCCTGCATAGATACCAGCGGTAACTACCATGTGGTTACAGACATTTATGACCTTCACAACTATACTCAGGATCCGGTTAAATTCAAGGAATACTATGAAGACTTTAAGACCGGCGGTGACTTTAGGGATGATTTGGGCAGCAGACAAAAATACACCAAGGGTCTCCCGGTGTTCTTAAGTGAGTACGGCGGTATCAAATGGGATCCGGCCTCCATGGAAGAAGGTGGCTGGGGATATGGAGAAGCGCCTAAAACCGAAGAAGAATTTATAAAACGTTATGATGAATTAACCACAGCACTGCTGGAGCATCCTAAAATCTTTGCCTTCTGCTATACCCAGTTATATGATGTAGAGCAGGAAGTAAATGGTCTGTACACTTATTACAGAAAACCTAAGTTCGATCCTGCTATTATTAAGGCAATTAACACGAAAAAGGCAGCGGTTGAAGATTAAAGAAATTAATAGAAAAAAAGTACTTTGAATCTGATTAAGAACCTGAATTCTTAATACTATAACAAGTTATACAAGCCAGCCAAAGCAGATGGCTTTCGTAATGATACTGACAATATCAAGCGCGTTATAGAGTTTATCTTTCTTAAAAAATTATTATATAAAAGATATAATAATCGGTATGTACGGCATGGAGGGGCATGTTGATAAAAAATCATACAAAAATAATTTAAGGAGAGGTTTATATGAGAAAAAGATTACTTAGTATTCTTATGGTAACAGTAGTGACAATTTCCCTGCTGTCCGGCTGCGGTAAGTCAGGGAATGATACCAAAGGAACAAAAACCACGGTAAACAACAGTACAAGTACGGAAATTAAGGCACAAACGGCAGGAGAAACAGCACAAGCCGGATCTCAGAAATACGATGATGTCCGGTTGAAAATGCTGATTTGCTGGAACGGCGGCTTTAAAACAGCCTCTGATCAGTACAACAATGAAGTGGCAGCGGCCATCAGAGAAAAAACCGGTGTTACCGTTGAATTCGAAGGCATTATGATGAGCGAGACAGAAAAGCTAAATCTCTTATTTGCATCCGGCGATATGCCTGATATAATCAACGCACCTTACTGGGGTGGTGATACCGGAGAAACTCAGGTTATTAAAAAGGCTGCGGTAGAAGGAAGGCTGCTTCCGCTCGAAGATTTGCTTCCGAAATATTCCAATCTGAAGGATGCCTACAACGTCGGTGTTTCTCAGTCTTTCTTGGAAAATGACCTTGAGGATCCCGATTTTGAAGGTCACCGTTATATTCTTCCTCAGGGTGTACCCGGAAGTGATGCCGATGTGACCAACTGGACCTACGGCGTGTTTGTCCGCGGCGATGTTCCGAAGGCTCTGAATATCGACCCGAAAACCATTAAAACTTCGGACCAGTTATATGATTTTATGGTTAAAGCAAGGGATCATGGCTTTAAGGATGTGAACGGTAATGACTGCTTAGTAGCAACAACTTATCACAATGGTTGGGATTACGGGCAATACGCGCAGAATTTCAATAATAAGAAATTTACCGACTACGTAAAAACGGTTGATGGATCTTATACTTATACCTGTCTTACAGACCAGTGGGTTAACAGAAACCTTTTCGTCTGGAAACTTGTCAACAACAAACTCCTCGATAAGGAATGCTTCAGGCAGAGCGATTCTCAGGCGGATGAAAAAGTAGGAAACGGAACGGCTCTGTTTGCGGCGGCACAGTACGGTCCTGTTATCAAATCGACCAAGCTGACCGGCCTGTACAATTCTAATCCGGATATGCGCTATATCCCAGTTGGTCCTCTTGATTACAGTGACGGTTCGCCGGCTAAGCAGTTGGAATTAAATGGCGCAAACGGCTGCGGAGTCAATATATTTCCGACGACCTGCTCAAACATTGATGCTGCCCTCACTTATTTCGACTATATCAATAGTGAGGAAGGTGCCCGTCTCAGCCAGTACGGCATCGAAGGGGAAACCTATGCGATGAACGATAAGAACCAGCCCAGGCTGAATGCGGATATTCTGAAGAGAAAACAGTCTGGTGACACTACAGTGGACGACGAGCTCCGCAACAAAGGGATCAATTATATCTACGGAAGGTTATCCCAGATTAATAAAAGCGTTACGTGGTTTGGCGAGGGAAATCCGGGAGATGCCGATGCCGCCGCACCTGAATCCGTTGAGTATGCAAAGGAAAGGCCGGTGGAACGCTTCGAAGGATATTTGCTTACCGGACTTGTCAGCCAATACCCAGACTACAATACTGTAAAACATTTTGCTTTTGAAGGTACAACGAAGGATGATTATATACAGCGCGCGTTCTTTGCAGAGACCGAAGAAGCAGCAAGAGGTATTTTAGAAGATTATCAGAACTACTTATTAACACAGGAAAACGGTATCTTTAAAGACTACTTAGTCTTTGTAAATGAAGTAACCAATACCCGGGATGATCTTCTGGATTAATAAGGAGTCAGCAAAAAGCGGCAGGATTTAAATTCGTCTGATGTAACTGAAACAGTAATCCACATATTGTGATAAAAAAAAATGAGCCTCCATAAAGCCAAGGGTTATCCTACCGCAGGTTTAGTGTAAAACCTGTAATAGAAACCCGGGTCTTTAAAGGAGGCTCATTCTTTCTATATTACCGGGAATGAAACCTGATAATACTAAAAAGAGGTGCCGCTAACGGTACTGCTTACCCGCGGTATAAATATAGACAGGTCTATACAAAAATTATTGTTATACGGTAAAACTTCGGCTATAATATAAAAATAAGATTTAGCGTCAGGAAGGATATGTATGAAGATAGATTTACCCCAGAATGTGGATTATATTATAAACGAACTTATGAACAATGGATATGAGGCATATGCTGTGGGCGGCTGCATCCGGGACAGCATACTGGGCAGAGAGCCCGAGGACTGGGATATTACCACCTCTGCCCGGCCCATGGAGGTTAAAAAATTATTCCGCCGTACCGTGGATACAGGAATCCAGCATGGTACCGTTACCGTGATGCTGGACCGGGAAGGCTATGAAGTAACCACCTACCGGATTGACGGCGAATACGAAGATAACAGACGGCCTAGGAGCGTAGAATTTACGGGGGATCTGGTAGAAGACTTAAAAAGAAGAGATTTTACCATTAATGCCATGGCTTATAACAGGCGTGAGGGATTAGTCGATGTATTTGACGGGCTGAAGGATCTCAATAAGGGTATAATCCGTTGTGTCGGGAGTGCGGCTGAACGTTTTGATGAAGATGCACTGCGTATATTAAGGGCTGTCCGGTTTTCAGCCCAGCTTGGCTTTGAAGTTGAGGAAGAAACTCTAAAAGCGGTAAAGGAGAAAGCTGTCAAGCTGGAAGCCATCAGTGCCGAACGGATCCGGGTGGAATTAAATAAGCTTCTTTTGTCCTCCCACCCGGATAAATTAATTGATGCATACCGGGCCGGTATCACGAAAGTAGTACTGCCGGAATTTGACGCCATGATGGTGACGGAACAAAATAATTTCCATCATATATATAACGTGGGGGTTCATAGCTTAAAAGCCGTAGAAATGGCAGGAAGGGATACCTCTTTACGGACGGAAGATTGTAAAGGAGAGGAACTGACAGCTTCACTTAAAGAACCTTTTGGCTCAAAAGAAACAACGGTACTGCGATGGACTATGCTCCTTCATGATGTAGAAAAGCCAGGCTGTAAAACCGTCTCCCCGGAAGGGGACCATTTTTACGGACATCCGGAAAAAGGAGCCGATACGGCCAGGAATATATTAAAGCGACTAAAATTTGATAATGAAACCACTGATCTGGTAACACGCTTAATCCGGTGGCATGATTACCGGTTTACCCTGACACCCCAGGGAATGAGAAGAGCGGTTAACAAAATCGGAATTGATATTATGGAATTGCTGTTTAAAGTGAAAGCAGCAGATATAATGGCCAAGAATCCCGTAATCCGGGAAGAAAAATTAAAAAAACTGACCCGGGCGGTGGAGTTATTTCAGGAAATTAAGGAGAAGCAGGAATGCGTCAACCTTAAAATGCTTAATATTAATGGTAAAGACCTTATAACAATAGGAATTAAACCTGGTAAGGCCATGGGAGATATACTGGACAAGCTTTTGCAGCAGGTTCTGGATAATCCCTCCCTGAATGAGAAACAAACATTACTGAAAATGGCTGAAGATTTTACAGATACCATGGAATAGGGTTCTTAAACCGTATTGAACCTTAAGTCTAAGAATTAGTATTAACGAGGGAAACTGAGTAATTCAAAGGTTTTCCTCTGTTTATACCAAGTGTTGCGGTAACCTAAAAAACCTCCAAATTTTATCAAAAAATCCCTGCTGTTCCTGTCATGAATTGGCTGCCTTTATCATAGGATTAAAAGAGACACCCCTATGAAGCGGTGCAATAGTTTGGGTCAGGAGGCTTTCCTATGGAGGATAGAAATCTAGAACTATTTAGACAATATAATATAAAAATCTACAATACATACAGAATCAGGGGGGCATTTATTTTAGAGACAGAT
>JAEZSL010000022.1 GCA_023443925.1 Bacillota bacterium
GATGTATATGCCCCGGATAAAGTAATGAGTGAATTTAAGAAAAAGGGAATCCCCCTTAAGAATATCTATGTCATGAAAGGTACCGATAAAGCAGCTATAACCCCCGAAATCAACCAATTTTTTATAATACACTCTGAAACCAGTGAAAAAAAGACCCTGTTGGGCCGTTATGACGGTAAAAATATTGTACCTTTAAGAAGCCTAAAAGCCGAGCCGTTTGGCGTACAGCCTAAGAACGTGGGCCAGCGTTTTTTACAGGAAGCCTTAATGCAGGATGCTGATACCGCGCCTTTAGTCATCGTAAAAGGAACTGCGGGTACGGCAAAGACTTTCTACTCCCTTGCCGTAGGTTTAGAGCAGACACTGGAGGCCGACAGCCGGGCTTACCGGAAAATATTAATAACCAGGCCAAATGTACAGTTTGATGAAGAGATTGGATTTCTGCCGGGTACGGAGCAGGAAAAAATTGCTCCTTATCTGCGTCCTATTATTGATAACCTGGAGATTTTGGTAGACCGCAGTGAAAAAGAGAGATACAAGAATGAAAAAGAGCTTCGCGGAAAAATCGATGAATTATTTGACCGGGGAATCATCACGGCAGAAGCCATGAACTTTATCCGGGGCCGTTCCATAACCCATACTTATCTGATTATTGATGAAGCCCAGAACCTGACACCGAAACAGGTTAAGGGTATCGTAACCCGGGTTGGAAAAGGTACAAAAGTTATCTTATTGGGGGACCCGCAGCAGATTGACCACCCTCTGCTGGATGAGAGAACCAACGGACTTAGCTATGTATCCGAAAAAATGAAAGGCAGCCCTTTATGCTTCCAGATCACTATGCAGGCTGATGAATGCGAACGTTCTGAATTGGCTTTCGATGCAGCAAAAAGAATGTAGTTTATACTCTTTTACCCTCCCGCATCCGATTGATTATCCATCAACAGTTTATTAACAGTTTTATCTGCTGACTTTAAAGTATTAGCGGAGAATCCATATAACAGCACTACGGGAATTAAAAGGATACCGGTATAAAAGATACCGGTACTGACAGAGACCCGCTCTGCAAGGATTCCTATCATAGGTCCGCCTAAAATCTGCCCCAATGCATTCATCTGCCCATTGGCAGAAAGTACGGTAGCTCTCACGTTATCCTCTATGGAGCTGTTTAACCTGGCATTAAAGATCGGGTTATTAACCGTTTTTAAGCAACACGTTAACAAATAGGTTAAAACCATAATATAGAAATTTTTGGTTAACGCAAACAGGATAACGGAGAGAATACAGAAACTGTTATTATAAATTAAAAACAGAAGCTGGTTAATTTTCTTATTTGCCATACCTTTTTCAATTATATAAAGAATGATAAGATTTAAAACCGTACCCGCCAGGCTAAAAATTCCAAACCAGGTCACCGGTTGAAGTTCACCAACCTTTGGCAGGATGGTATCTTTTAAAAAATGGACGGTATAAAGCCGGTCAAAGCCTTCTCCTGCTAAGCCGGTAAAAAAAGTAATAAGTAAAAATATTCTTACAGCTTTATTGATTTTTATGGCTGCAAAGCCGGATTGCAGGGTATGACCTATATTCTCTCGTAGGGTCATTCTTTGCATAGCAGATGGTTTAAAGTTATATTCCGGCATAAGAAAGAGTAGGAAAACGGCCAATATTATAAATAAACTGCCGCCGGTAATAATAGGGATTCTCAAGGAAAAATTGCCCATCACGGTACCGGTCAGAATACCGGCAGCAGCGCCAACCTCTCCTGCCTGAGAACCCTTTAAGTAAATTCCCTCCAGGCTTTTAACCGTTTCCTCTTCTGCTATCCAGGCATCAATTGCACCGCTGATAAAGGTACACCCCATTCCCCACATTACCTGGGCTGCAAGTACAGTCATAAAAACGGAAGCCGAACCCTCTGTAATAAAACCGGCACCGATTAAAACCAGACCGATAAGAACAGATCTTTTTCTGCTGTATAGATCTGCAACAATTCCGGTAGGGAGCTCAAACATAAAACAGGCAGCTTCCAATACGGTACCAACAAGGACCAACTGCAGCGGATCTAAATGGATGACTTCCGACTGATAGACCAAGTTAACTGTGAATACCATGGTAAAAAATAGAGCGGTTGTAAATGAGTATATAATATACACTTGATAGGCCGGCAATTTCCTGCCTCCGGGCTTCTTTCTGATTAAATTCCATATTCTGATCAGCAGTTGTATTCTAAACATAGGTAATCTCCTTAACATTTTGTATGTTTTATAAAGCATCCAGGTAATTACTTACCCGGATGCCCTATAAATGAGAATACCGTATTTTTAGTCTGAATTCTTTTCCAGTTTTGCTATTTTAACGCTGTTGAACTTCAACCATTAATATTTTTATTACTTTTTAATATTAATATCTATTAATATCTATTATATTGATATGTGTTTTAATATCTATCTGTTTATAATTTATTTGATAAATTGGCATATGTCCAGTATGACATTCCCTTTTTCGTCTTTTGTGGTGAATCTTGGGCAAACGTAACGTTCAAAGAACCAGCCTTCTAATTCTTTGCCTTCCGCAATTTCATATCCCTCATTACGCAGCCTGTCCAAGCATTTATCTTCATTCTGGAATATTTCTTCCTCAGGTCCATAAATCCAGCTGACACCAAGTCTTGCAGCCGGAAAATCAACGTAATCATAGCCTTCCGGTACATAGGTATCGTCCGGAAGGAACATACCGATCCAGTATTGGAGGGGGCCACCGTACCCACAGCGTATTAACCCGGCATATGAAAAACTATCTTCATAAGTATTTTTAAAATCTTCCGTTGTTAATTCCTCAAGTTTTTGAAAACGCTCCTTTTCAAACCAGTCTGCCCAATGAGCTCCAAACCCGCCGTTTACACTGTCTTCTTCACCGTATTTCAGACCAATAAACCGTGCAGCCGGTACTTGCTGATCATATGCCTTAATAATTTCGTACATAATAAATCCTCCTTATATATTATTTAGTATTATAATAGATGGGATCGTATATTCCATATTAAATATGAATCTGGTATCAGTATGAGCTGTTATATTAAACTTATTTCCATGCTGCCAGAGTAACTCATAGTTCTTATGGTACAGTCTCCCCCAGTATAGGAAAATAATGACAGGGTTAATCTAATATGGTAATATAAATAATAGTACGATTTAGGAATATAAGGTAAATTAAATTATTCTCATTAAACCGAGACGGGAGACTGGATACGGACGCACCAATTTACGTAAAATAAAGGAGATGGATGACATGATCGGAAAAAATGTAAGAGTAGGTGTATGCCTATATGCCGGTGATATGGATAGTATGGTTCGATTCTATAGAGATACATTGGGCTTTCATACTCAATGGGATGGCGGGGATTTCGCAGAGTTTGAGACAGCAAGTGGCTCGCTATCCATGTTCATGTACAGCAGGAAACAATTCGTGCAGGCAATTGGAGAGAGCTACATACCTCCAAAGGGAATCAATCAGACCTTTGAAATTGCCCTCTGGCTGCCCTGTTTTGCCGATGTGGATGCAGAATATGAGCGGCTTTCGAAGTTGAATCTACGATTTCCGACTGGAGAACCCACAACCTTCTCCTTCGGCATCCGCAACTTTTATGTTGCCGACCCGGAGGGTAACCTACTTGAAATCGGCAGCACGAACGAAACATAGTTTGGAAGTTTGCACCGTCACATTGGCGGTAATGGGTAACTGTTTGGGGTAGCTCTGCCTCGATACCCTCAGCTTCTTTCAAAGAACAGGAAAGGGGAACAGAAGGCCTTATTAATGGGAATGTGAAATAACGGACAGGCGAAGCGGCGTAGCATATGCCGCAAAAGATGGACTATCAGCTTTACGCCAATAGTCCATCTTTTGTTGTCATATTCCGCTTGCCGACTGCCCAATCTAATATTATATTCCTTATTACTTCTTTTTTGGGTGTCAGCTAAAGGAACCCTCTTTATCTATCTATATATTATTTTCCGTACCGTATCAAACGCTAAACCAAAATCTCTGGAAATCTGTTCCATGGACTTTCCGTCTTTATACTGTTTTTTCATTACACTGTTTCTTTCCGTATAATACATCCTGGATCCGCTTTTTTCTCCCCATTTCCTTTGTTCTCTGGTATTGGGGATGTAAAGCAGTTCACCGCTTATATAATTTTGAATTTCTATTAAAAGTCTTTCTGGCAATACTTTTTCTGCATTTTTATATTTCATGATTCTCCGCTCCTTATTTATCTTATAAATAAAGTGCAGAATCAGCAGATAATGTAATACCGTTCTATCCCATACAGAATTAGATTACATTACTGCTATTCTGCATGGGATAAGGCTTGCCTGAGACTATTTCTTAATTTTAATGTGTTTTTCATTTTAACACCTCCCTGCGCTTATATAATACTTAATTTTCTTCTTTAAACTGATATTAATGGCAAGGAATATTTTAATCCTTATAGAATCTTTAATTACCAGTTCAAGCTTATAACATTAGTTTAGCACATCTGTATGACGTTGTGAATAGCTAAAGCAGAATATTAATTATAGGTATATTTCTAACCCGTTTATTAAGATGTTAATTTAATTTTCCAATGGTTTTCCTAATATTCTTTTTACTCGTAACTCGGATAATGTGATTGTAGATAATTAAGCAGTGCTTAAGGCACCGCCTGGATCAACCATCCCTATCCCATGATAGGAATAGTTAGAGATTACAAATTTATTTTAAAATAATCTTGACTCTAACCTTAGGGTAAAGTTTACAATTAATAAAACACAAGGAGGAGACAATATGAACCAGGAACTATCATATAAATTGAACAAATTGTATGACCAAAATGAGCTTTTTAAAGATTTTAACGGCTACATAATGATTAAAGAAGGTAATGAAATTTTATTTCAGCAAAACTTTGGATATTCCGATTACCAAACCAAACAGATCGCTCATGAAAATACTGTTTATAATATCGGTTCCATTACAAAGCAATTTACTGCCATGTGTACTCTTCAGCTGGTCCAAAAGGGATTCATCGACCTTGATAATTGTATTGGCAGTTATTTACCCGATTTTAAAAACGGAGCTAAAGTAAAAATACGCGATATGCTTAACATGGTATCGGGAATGCCGGAATATTGGTGGCGTCCGGGATGGAAGGAAACCGATACAACGACCTCTGAAGATGCTTATGAATTTATCAAAACCTTTACCGATTATAAAGCACCGCATCAAAACTTTGATTACTGCAATTCCAATTATATTGTACTGGGTAAATTGATTGAACGGATATCCGGACTTAGCCTGAGTGAGTACATGGAAACAAATATTTTCAGACCTCTTGGCTTACAGCATACTTATTTCCAGACTGCCAACGGTCGCACTCCAAACCTTGCCACAGGCTATAAGTCACCGCGTGTATCCAAATGGGAAAAGGCAACCGCTATTTACTCTTTTGCAGGAGCCGGCGGAGTGTGTTCCAGTGCGGCAGATCTTAGTATTTGGGATAACGCATTATATACGGATAGGCTATTACGCAACGATCTGATGGAGGTTATGTTTCAACCGGTACTGTCGGGATACGCTATGGGTTGGTATATCGACGGAGAAAAAGTAAGTCACGGAGGAGATACACCAGGTTTTAGTTCATCTCTCACACGTATAAGAGACCGCAAATTATTAATCCTTTTATTATGTAATTTTGACGGCTGTAAAGAATCGAATATGAGCCACTATGCGGGTTTTGTAAAAGAACTGGTCTTTAAATAAACAGCGTTTCGGAGAATAATTAGCAAGTGCCCCTTGATTGAATTTTTATCCCGACCAAAGGGGCACATTAGTTTCTGCAATATATTTACTCAAGAAAAGCCTGTCCTGTAGGAGTATAAAGTTCCAAAAGAAATGTTGTACTTGTACTTTGGCAGGCTGTTCTATACTTTTCTTGTTTTAAAGATGAAAGACAGAGGAAGTATCTGTGCTTTTTTAGATCTGTCATCAATTTCGCCTTTCTTTTGCATGGTTTCATCATCCGTTTGTTCTATCATTTTTTCAATAATGAAACCGGCTTCTGTCAAGGCATTAATATAGGTAGAAATCTTACGGTTTGACAGCATGATCTCCATGTCGTCAACTATTTGAGTATGCCATTCTTCATCAAAATAGCTTTTATCAAAGATAAGCTGCCCATTATCAACACTAACGCAGCCATGCAGCGGATGTTTCCAGCTGAAGATAAAGCTACCTCCCTGTTTTAAATAAGAGGCAATGCGCCGGAAGACCTGATCCAGATCCGTAGCCCAACCTATAGCATAGATAGAATATACAATATCAAAATAATTATCAGGAATGCCGCATTCTTCTTCCATGGGTGAACAAATCAGCTTTGGATAATATTGATTGCCGGCTAAGAATTCTTTCGCATTATCAAGCTGCTTTTGTGACATATCAAGACCCCATAGTTCTCCTGCATGCCGGTCCGCGTGATACTTTAACGAGTGTCCGCTTCCGCAACCGATTTCAAGCATTGTTTTTCCTGTCACATCACCAAATAAATGAAGCTCATTTTCCGTAACAAATTGCACACCGTATACCGGCAGAGCGGTTACACCAAACCAGGAATCCGCATTTTTATTCCAATATGTTTTATTCACCCGAAGTACTGTTTTATCTGCTCCAGGCTCCGTATTCCCGGCTTTAAGCCCCATATTATCTGCTTTCAAAACCGTATTTTTTTCCATGTAACTGCCTCCTCTTCCCCGCTTAAAAGATAGTATTTATAAGAATCCTTCTCAAGATTAATATAATTTCCACTCTTCCAGCAGTATCCCGTACGAAAATTCATTCACCCATTCCATTTCTTTAAATCGTACTTTTCTTAATTCCCCCTCTTTTTTCATACCGATTTTCTCCATTACTCGTTTTGATGCCAAATTATTAACATTACACCTGCCGTAAAGCCTATGCAGTCTAATATCACGAAAGCCAATTTCCAACAATAATTTTGCTATTTCGGTTGTATAGCCGTTACCCCAAAAAGACGGTAAGGTATAATAACCGATTTCACCTATACCACCATATTCATTTTTATTACTGATTTCGATCTCTGCCATTCCTACAAAACTTCCATCCAAAAGAAATACGGCAAATTCATATGCCTGGCGCTTTGTTCCCTCCTGGTTATTTTTTAGTATCTCTTCAAAATAAGGGCGAAGCTCTTCTTTTCGGTCATACTTATCAAGATAGGTGTATTTCATTACTCTATCATTTGAATAAATAGAATATAATAATTCAAAATCATTTTCATTAAATTCTCTAAAATATAAACGTTCACTACTATAATTCATAAATCCGTCCTCGCATAAACAAATATGTTCTTTTTAATGTTTTTTAATGCTCTATCTAAACTTCTTTAATAATTTTTCTCAATGAAAACTCCCGATTAAAAGCGCTGCTTGCATCCACCTGTTAAAAATACAATGCAATTTACCACTGTAGCTATTATTTAGAAAACCAGGAATAATATCACCATCTGCATTGTATCTAACTCATCCGCATTGTATCTAACCCATCTGCATTAAAGTAACCTAACTTCTTTGTATCTTACAATCCCTAATCAATTTATAATAAGTGCTACTCTAAACTATGTATCATAATATACTCTTCTTCATTTTCATCAATGATTTGAAACCCAACCTTCAGATACATATTCAACGCATAGTTTCTTTTTTGTACTGCTAAAGAAGCTTTTGAATATCCTTTTCTCTTAAGATGTTCCAGCATTTCTTGCATCATTTTGGTTCCTATACCATAACCGCGAAAATCCTTATAGAGTGATATTGAAAACTCCGGCGTAACATCATCGATACTTCCATATCCTTTAATATTCCTGACCCATACAGCGCCCACTAAAGCACCATCCACTTCCGCACATAAACAATAATCATCTTTCCCTTCTCCAAAATCTTTTATATAGATCTGAAGTTCCGGTTTTTGTATAATCGTTTTTGGGGCTAAGTTGTTTTCATCACATTGGAAGATTGCCTCATATAAAAAGTCAGCAAGTCTCGGATATTCATAGGGCTGCATTTCCCTGATTTTATATTCCATACACGCCTCCTAAATTACGGATTTATTAATTACATTTTTTTATCTGATAATTTTGTGGCAGATCTCTAACACTTCCATAGTTAACTTCATTGAATTTATAATACCATATAATGGGTACTGAGTGCATCTATTTTTAATATATTTAGAAAGTAAATTAATCCTTATTCTCATCCATGACATAATGATATTCTGCTCATTTTTAAAGCAGACTAAAAGACTGTCTCTGCCCTGATATATTTATATTTACCACAGAAGATATAAAATTAGAGTGCTGACGGTCCTGGTACTTGGGCAGCACTCTAATTATCAGGAATAGGCTGACTACATAACTGCACTTAGCACCTCTAGCCCATTTATAGGAAGAAGAGGGCACAAAGCCCCCTTCCGAGAATATCAATATCATATCTATCAATAGATTTTAGTACTTATCTCTTATTATTCTCCGCTTTTACGCTGTGTAATACTGAGCCTGTTTCTGATAAAGAGCAGCATATATGCCTTTATTTTTCAGAAGCTTGTCATGATCTCCTCTTTCAGCAATAGACCCGCCATCCAGAACCAGAATATCGTCACAAAATTTGCAGCTGCTCATTCTATGCGAAATGTAGATCGCTGTTTTTCCTTGTATCATATCGTTAAACTGTTCATAAATCTCCGCTTCTGCCAGAGGGTCCAGCGCTGCAGTCGGTTCATCCAGAATAACAAAGGGTCCATCCTTATATAATGCTCTGGCTATGGCCAGTTTCTGTGCTTCCCCCCCGGATACCTCAACACCCTCACCATTATTCCGGTATAACCTGGAACGAAGGCCTTCCGGCATTGCCTCCACACGTTTCTTAAGACCTGCCTGCTCCAGAACCTGCCACATACGTTCTTCCACTACCTCTTCTCCTGCGGCAATATTATCCCCCAAGGGCAGGGATAAAAGTTTGAAATCCTGGAAAACCACAGAGAATATTTTAGTATATTCCGAATAATCGTAATATTTGATGTCAATACCGTTTAACAGTATCCGCCCTTTCGTTGGTTCATACAGGCGGCATAAAAGCTTAACCAGTGTCGTTTTTCCTGCACCGTTTCTGCCGACAACAGCGATTTTCTCACCAACTTTAAAGTTTATATCAATATCCTTTAAAACCAGTTCTTTCGTCCCCGGATATTGGAAGCTTACATGCTCAAAAACAAACTCATAGTCAGCGTCAGAGCGTTTTTCAACCGGAAGAGTTCCGGTATAATGGGTACTCGGCCTGTTAATAAACTCATAATAGGTTTTCAAATATTCCATACGGTAGGAATAGGCGTTGAACTCCGTGATTCCGCTTCGGACCGACCCGGTCAGTTGGAGAACCGCTCCTGCATACATCAGTACATCACCTATGCTGATTATATTGTTAATTGCATTGATGCCGATTACAATGTATACAAGCCCTGAGGTCAGCTGTGTCAATATCATGATAATCCCCGTATAATACCCGTCAATAATGCCCCACTTAAGATATATACCGCTCACCTTTCTCATCAGCTCTTTCATGTGCTTATCTAACAGGCCTTGCATAGAATAGATTCTTATATCTTTACCGTTTTGATAATTTGTGAAAAAGGATATCAGGTAAATAAATAATGAACTGATATGTTCATTTTTTTTACCTGCCTCGTAATAATATTTATAGGACGCGGCAGAAAGTTTAAGGCAAACCATCAGAACAACCCCAAAAACAACCATTATACCAAGGATGGACCACGAGGAAAGGTCATTTATGCCATTTCCTGCGTTTACCTGAAGAAGAAGGCTTACCACAAAAACAAATGAAAAAAGGGTTGCAAATGCATGTTCCGCCATATTGTAAATACTTTGTATCTGACTGCCGATACCACCGGTACCATTTTCCCCTCCTCTTACCCTTCGAACAGCATCCATCGTCTCCATCTTTTCAAATTCTTCATATTCCATGGAGAATGCCTTGTCGGCAGTTCTAAGATAAATTGTGTCGTTACAGGCATTCCGGAGTACCTCTATGGCTTGTTTACAGGCTTGGGAAATCATATTTAAAACCAGTGTGCTGCTAAGAAGTATGGCAACATATACAACACTGTCCTCGTAACGTTTGCTTAAAACCAGATCCAGTATTTTTGAGTAAAATACCAGCTGAACAAAAGGCTGTGCCGCACCGGCAAGGGCTCCCGGAATCAAAACCCATATAATATTGGCGTGATCCTTTTTAATCAGCCTTAAAAAGTGAATAAAATCATGCCATGTTTTCTTGAATTTCATAAGCCCCCTCCTTGTAATACTTACTCTGTACTTCGAACATTCCGGCGTAGCTTCCATGCTGCTGCATAAGTACCTCATGGCAACCCTCTTCCACAATTCTTCCATCCTCCAGAAACAGAATGTAATCGCAGAACCGGGTGGACGCCAGCCTATGTGAAATGAATACGGAGGTTCTGTCCTTAAGAAGCCTTTGGTAACTCTCATACAGTTCACTTTCTGCAATTGCATCCAAAGCGGCAGTCGGTTCATCCAGAATCAGAAGCTTTGCCTCCTTATACAGAGCTCTGGCCAGTATCAGCTTTTGCAGCTCACCACCGGATAACTGGATTCCGCTTTCTTCCATGTCCTTATTCAGATAAGTATCTATGCCCTGCTCTAACTGATCCACTTTGCTTTTTAGGCCGGATAACTTTAGTACCTCCTCTATCCTCTCCCTGTCGGTCTCCTCGCCGGCAGAACCGCTGATATTCTCAGCAATTGTAAAGGAAATTGTCATCGCATCCTGGAATACAACCGCTATATGTTTGAAATAATCATTAATATTCATTTCCTTCAGGTCGATTCCATTAATGAGAATTCGCCCCTGGGTGGGCTGGTAAAATCCACACATCAGCTTGACAAGAGTAGTTTTTCCGGCGCCGTTGATACCCACAAGGGCCAGCTTCTCGCCCTTTTCTATATGGAAACTTACATCCTTTAGTACCTCCTTCCCTGCACCTTCATAACCAAAGGATACATGGTCAAAGACAATATCCAGAGCCGTATCCTCATAATCCGGGTCCCTGCCCTGGGTATGGCTGAAAACATTCTCTGTCTCCAGGAACTTCCGGTAATCACAAATGGTAAGGTGAAAACGCCCGATTTCCGTACAATCTTCCGTAATCTTGGTAAACCACTGGGCAAAGCCGCTGACAACACCCAGATACAGAACAAAATAAGATACCTCCAGTCCATGAATGAGAAGGTGTATCAAATACCCATAACAAACGGCATCCCGCAAAAATCTCAGTATAATTCCTACTACATCGTTGAGATAATAGCAGCTGCGAATTTTTGTTCTTATCTTACTAATCTCGCGATTGGCCTTTTGATATACACGGCTGATTAAATAATTTAACTGATAAAGCCGGACATCCTTGCCTGCTTTTAGGTCAAATGCCTGTTCCTGAAGATACCTCTGGGTAACCTCAACCTTTGCCACCGCATCCTTCTTGCTATGCTCATATTGCTTCGCCCTTTGAAAGGAGAAAATCTGTATCAGTGATATGATCAAAAGCAAAACCAATATCACCGGGTGAACAAGGCTGATGATGCATGCATAGGTAATTAACCCCAGAATATTTGATAGAAGGCTGACATTCCTGTGCATAAAGCCTTCCACGCCCCAATCATCGCTGCCCAGACAATCTATAGCCTTTTCCGTATCATTTCTCACCTTTTCCTTTTCAATTAGATGATAATCCATGTTGAGGCATTTCTCCTCAAGCTTTATCCAAAAGACATTACACCGCAGATCAATATACTGCATTCTGTTTCTGGAGATTAAAAAAGCGCTGACCGCGGAAATCACCCCGTAGATTAGAAATACTAACGTTAAAATACCGATAAATTTCGATAAAGCAATCTTTTGAGCAATCAAACCAACTACGATGGACGGAATTATAACTGCTCCAAAGGGTGTCAGGACATTGAAAATCACCTCTGCCAACCCATAGAATATCAAAGATTTACGAAACTTCCACATGGTCTTATATACATATGCATAATTACCGGCAATGGAATAGGCTGTCTTCTGCCTTTTCTTGTTTAATTGTTTCCCAACTTTCATGTTATCCCTCCACAAGCTGCCCCTGCCCTAAACAATGTCCGCATGATTAAGTTATGTTCTGCTTACAGAAATAACCTCAATTGACCCTATGCTAAATGTTCATATACCAGACTGTTTCAGCTATAATCTTTTCTCAGCATTAAACTAAACTTTGTTTACTTCATCGATTGATATACTAGATATAACATAAAAATTCCTGAATTATAAAAAACATGCACGAATCGTATCTTTTCGTGCATGAATGGAATGTGAATTACAACGGCAGCAGAATCTCCGTAACAAAAACTCCCGGTTCGTTCTTTCTGTTAATAAAACCACCGTACTTCTCTACGATCTTGTTAATACGCTTTAAGCCGTGCCCATGATTCCCCCGCTTGGCAGTAATATATTCCTCATCCAGCTTTCTCACGCTCTCCCCGGTGCCGTTGGTTACCGTTATATAAAGCTGCTTTTTCAAAACTCCAACATATAGGCGGATAAACCGTCCGTCTTCGCCGGAACCTATTTTTTCACAGGCCTCGACTGCATTATCGATTAAATTGCCGATGAGGACACATAGGTCAATATCGGTTACCGTAAGCTCCGCGGGCACCTCCGCTTTATAATTTATATCGATATCACCCTTTAAAGCCAGGGATAGTTTGGAATTTAAAATCGCATCCAGATTTACATTACCGGTTTCAATCAGCGTATTGACTCTATCCAGATCATCTTCCAGTTTATCCAGATAGATTTTAGCTTCCTTTGTCTGATTCAGCATCAGGTGCGCTTTCAAGGTCTGAAGGTGGTTATGGTAATCATGTCTCCAGCCGCGCATGGTCATATAGATATTCTGAACCTCACTTACCTGCCTTGATAATACCATATTCTGATACCTGGCAGCACTTTCCTCATAGGTTTTCTTCATATACCGCTGATTACTCTCGGCAAGAAAATAAATAAGCAGCAGCAGATATTCATTGATAATGGTCAAGCCGGGATATCGATAAGTACTAGCTGCAATAATTAAAACAACAAAAATAAACAGTATATGAAAAACCGGTGACATCCGGTAATTGAATACTTGCAGCATCTCAAAAGAAAACACCACTAATAGTGTTAATACCAGCAGATCGGTATCCAGAGCTTTCAGAAGCCAATGAGCCACTTCCCATAAAGTACCCGCAGCTAAGATGAGGCTAAGAGCTTTCCACCAGTGTTTTCTAAAATCATTTTTAATAATGCGCAGCACATTATATAACATCAGGATAATCAACGGTATGAGCTTCATTATCCCTATCATCCGAATACTCCTCTCTTATAAAAGTTGATGAATTCCTGATTTACCTGCTTGTAGGCACTTCTGCTTACCGGAATGGTATACCCCCCTTTTAAGCAGCACTCCGTCTTCATGATTCTTTCTATATGCTGCAGGTTTGCCAAATAACTTCTATGAGTGGATATAAAGCATCCCTTTAGCTTTTCCGCTATCTCATTCATATTCATTTTGACTTCATAATTGATTTTCTCTGTACAAATATTGATATAATGACCGAGCGCTTCCACATATATTATATCGTTAAAGTCCAGTTTTACCTTCTCCCCTGCACTGCCGAATATAATGTATTGCTTCTGAACAGAGGTCTGACTTACCATATCGAGTACAGGAAATAACTGTTCTCCTGAAAGCGGTTTTACAAAATAGCGGACTGCCTGCACTTCATAACCTTGAAAAACATATTCCCGGCTGTTGGAGAGAAAAGCTATCAGAACGTGTTTATCCACTTTTCTGATAATCCTGGCCAGTTCTATTCCATTCATGCGGTCAAGCTCAATATCCAGTATGATTATATCAAAGGGAAAGGTATCCGGGTTTTCAAAAAGCATTTCTTCTGCGCTGCCATATATGGTTAATTCACAAGGGACCTTATTGGGGTTATCCCATTGTGCTATTGCAGTTCTTATGTATTCTCCCTGTATTTTTTCATCATCACAATAAGCAATTTTCATTCGAAATCACCTCATTAAGCAAACTATATTGAAATGATTTTATCATACTGATTGAAATAAAACTATGATTATCTTTAAAAATTAGGGTTGACTCCCTGATAAATAAATAACAGGCCACTCTAAACCATAGTATCAATATTTTAATACCTTTCTATTTTCCATTTATGATACCAAAATTTAAATCTTTTCATTTGTTTAATAAAAAAAGCAGCTTCCATACCATCCCAGGAATTATTAATATCTGTAGCATCAATAATAAGCCCCATAAACCATAATTGTCTTAATGCTGCAAAGGCAGGAATAGATACAATCTCTGTCTCAGAAAGCTTACGGACTTCTTCATATCCTTTCAAATAATCTTTCCATTCTTCTGAGTTCATAAAGTCCTCTTTTACCGAGGTTTCATCCCATAAATATACACATAAATCATAAACCCTGTACCCATCTCCCATACAGTCGAAATCAAAGATTTGCGGAACACGGTTTTCAAAATATACATTTCCGCTATGTATATCTCCATGACAGAATCCATAATAAGGTGCTTCCTTGGGGATAATATCTGTCAGGTCATTCCACATCTGTTTTGAGCTCTCCTCTAAAAACTTCATATCCGCTTCTTTCAAAACATTTGCTTCACCGATGCTTTTTATCGGTTGTATAATCAGCTGTTGTAAAGATATTGACTGACGGCTAATTTGAAAATTTATTTTATCAGATACCCTATGAATAGAAGCAGCTAACTCCCCCATCTTATAAGTACTCACCGTATTATCATTTCTTACTTCTTCAAATAGTACTGCAACCCGTATTCCCTCCGGTGCAGTTATTTCCCAAATATAGGTATTATCCTGCTGCCTGACAGGCATACATGTATTAATGGCGTTTGCCTTTAGTTGTAATATCACCGTTAACTCTTCCTCATAATCTTTCTTTGAGAACCTAATCTCATGTGATACTCTTAAGAAGTATTTGAAATCCTCTTCTAAAATTAAATATACATCGTTCAATCCTATGCTCCATAACCGGCACTGTAACGCTTTTATTCCATAGCGTAAATTTACCTCCCTTAATAAGACTTTTGAAGAAAGTATAGATGATTGTACCGGAAAATAATTTGCAGACATCTTTTTCAACTCCTTTATTTTTTATCTATTAAGATGGTAAATTATCATCCGGCATTTGTCATTCTCAAAATTGATTATAGAAAAAGAAAAGACCCTGATCGTAAACACAGAAAAGATACTGTGCTGTAAGATCAGGGTCTTTTCTGCGTTTTACAATCAGGGAAAATGACATTTCATTTATAGAAAGATTATTTCAAGTAACTACTTAATTAATTACTAAATTTAAATAAGTATTTGATCAACCATAGTTTCTATTATACGTGCTTTTACTTCGGTCTTACTGCTGCTTCTCTCTAATTGAAGCAGATCTTCCTGTCCAAAATCGCCAGCTAAAGATTTGCTGCAGTTTTAATAAGCCGAAAAACCTGGCGGGCTGTTGCGGCCATATTGGCATAGGCAACAGAAGGTTCCATCGCCTTTTCTGCTGTCATGGGTGCTTGTAATATAGGAAAAAAGGCATCAATTCCGTTTTTATTGCATTCTTCTGCTTCGGCAGTTACGCAGCCGGCAAAGGCCAGTACTTTAACCTTGTATTTTTTAGCCAGCCTGGCGACACCGATGGGTGCTTTCCCCATGGAAGTCTGAAAATCCAGCCTGCCTTCTCCTGTTATCACATAATCGGCATCCTTTAATTCTTCTTCCAGCTTAATTGCATCCATAATTATGGATATTCCGGGTTCCATTACAGCATTCAGATAGGTTAAAAAGGCGTAACCCAATCCACCTGCCGCACCGGTACCTGCAAGCCCTGCGGTGTCCTTATTTAAGGTATTCATTGTGATTGCGGCAAAATTTTCTAAAGCAGTGTCAAGTATCTTAACTGTCTCAAAAGTCGCTCCCTTCTGGGGGCCGAAGACATGGCTTGCCCCTTCCAAACCGCAGAGAGGATTATTTACATCGCAGGCTATACGGAAGCTGCACTCTTTTAGTCTTGGATCCGCATGTTCTATTTGTACTGATTTTATAGAAGCTAAATCTTTTCCATAGGGTCCTGCCAGATTCCCCCCTCCATCATAAAAGCGGAAACCAAGGGCCTCAAGCATTCCAATTCCTCCATCATTGGTGGCACTGCCTCCGATACCAATCAGAAAATTCCTGCATCCTCTATCCATTGCATCCAATATCACCTCACCAACTCCAAAGGTTGTAGTATGCAGTGGATTTCTTTTATCTTTGGGCACCAGCACAATACCGGCAGCACCCGCTATTTCAATGACTGCGGTCTGAGTATCTTCTATGATTCCATATGGGCAGGTTACCTTATCCCCGGTGGGTCCTATAACATCAGCAGAAACCCATTTTCCATTCATTGCGCTGATTAAAGCTTCCACCGTTCCTTCTCCGCCGTCTGCCAGGGGTTTTATCACCACCTCGGCTTCTGTAACGGATAGTATTCCTTCTTTTATAGCTTTAGCAGCTTCCGTAGAAGTCAGGCTTCCTTTCAGAGAATCAATTGCTACTACTATTTTCATAATCCTAACCGCCTTTCTGTAAAATAACTTCTGTTTTTAATATTGTTTATTTTCACTTTCATAACGTTTCATATGCCTCCATAAGGTTGTTTTACTAACGGTTCTTCGCAGCTATCTGCTTTCAGACCATACCCGGCCTTTTCCAGCTATTAATTTATGAACCGTATTTATAAGGCTGGTGCTTCTAAAATAACAAACTAATTATAAAATTTATGATTCCTGAAATCTATCGGGTTAATTGACAAACATATGTCCAGCCTTTTATGCAATACCATTAATATTTCAGAAATTAAACTAATAATTGCAATCATGAAACATTTTTCATTTCAAACGTTTCACAAATTGGTATACTGCCCTATAATTACTGTTTGTTTGAATACTTATTTCCCCAAAAAATTATTTATAAATTTAGAAGAGGGATATTTTTTCCGTATTATTTCTACAAAGAACAAGTTGATACCGGGCAAAAATACATAAAACGGATGTTACTGTAATTTCGCAGTAACATCCGTGAAGTTCTAAATGTTAGAAATTATTTGTACAGGCCTCCCTCGTTCATCAGACCTTGTACTTTGTACAGAGGTAAACAATCATATTAAACTCCCATCTGTGCGCTTAGGCGCACGTATAAATCAAGATGTTGAAAAACTGTATTTCGTTTTTTCGACCTAATCTCTTTGGGATAAAGCATTTATATACTCCATTTACTATAATTAATTCTATGTTACTTAATAATTAATTACCAATGCATGGTGGTAAAAATATGCTGATTTCCTGCCTGTCCCGTATTATAAGGACAACTCAAAACTTTTCATCATTTTATCACAAGAGAGTATCATTCCATTTTCCTGAATGATAAAACTTTCTGTCTTAGTAAAACCGTGAGATAAATAAAATTGAATCGCTCGCGTATTGCTTGATAATACTTCAAGAATACAAAATTTACATCCCTGCTTAAGCATATCTTTCTCAATTCTCTCTATAAATGCATGCCCAATACCAAGACCTATATATTGTGGTAACAAATAAAATGCATGCCATTCTGCGTAGTTATCTTTTTCTTCATGCATTACGCTAAATACGGTACTTCCAATAATTTTTTCACCATATTCCGCAATAAGGCAGGTATCCCCTTTAAGCATACTCTCTTGCAGAATTGGTATCCAATGGTCTGCTTTAAGAGAAGCTAAATATTCTTTATCCATAAGTCCTTTGTAAGCAGCGCTATAGCTAATCATTATTTGTTCACTAACCTTTTTAATTTCGTCCGATTCAGGTACACGATATTTTATGTCCATTTCCTTCTCCTATAAAGTATTCTAACAGCTGGAATCCCGTATATATAAGCACACATAGATAGACCAGGACACATAATATAGGCAGTTTAAGAGTATCAAACCAATTCAATAAATCTCTTAAGGATACAAAAAATATCCGAAATTGAAGAATTAAAATATTAACGCAAATATTATGTAAATCCTATTAATCCGAATAATCGGCTTATTATTTAATGGAGCCGATCTATTATTCTGTCTCCGTAACCATTGTTAATTCTTGCGGCATATCAAATATTTTATCTTTAATAAACAATGGATATATATATTCTGATTTCAACTTTTCAAAAGGCAGCCACTCAAAGAAATGCTTATGGTTCCCCTCCGCTAATGTAAACCTTTCACCTTTTTCAAGCAATTTCGTTTTGAAAATATCCATAAGAAAATATAAACATATCTCATGATAACGTTCTTTATTCACATCCTCTGCAAAAAAGCTCTGATTAAACCACAACGGTCTGATTATTTCCGCATCTACATCTAATTCTTCTCTTATTTCCCGCAGCACAGCACTTTCTGCTGTCTCCTGAAGATTCACCCTCCCACCAGGTAAATAATAATATGGAGAACGCTCATCCTGCATCGCTAAAAGTTTATTATCATTAACTAAAATTGTACAAACCCGATAATTGAACCGGCCTTCCTCCGTTTTAAAAGTTATATCCACTTTACTCTTCTCCCCTGATCAATTTTACTTTAACTGTAAATATTTTTCTTTATAACTATAATATCATATCAAACATAGTAAGTGAACTATATTTACCAATAAACTGTTTACCTCTCTATATAGGGAATTTCAGAGGAGTATTCTTTACAATGAAAAAGACCTATCAAGGGCTGTTGATAGGCCTAGTTTTATATATTACGTTCTTACTGCTTGTTATGACTGTCCCTTAGGAAACAAATAACCAGAACCCCCATAAAAAATACTTTACTACATAATTACTTTTTCTTAACAGGAATCCAAATTTCACTATAGTAGTTCTCATCTTGATTACCTAGTGGATAGTCTTTCGTATTGGTGTACATTTCAATATTGTAACCCTCACTAATTTCATAATCTTTGCAATTGGGCAGCCATTCTGAGAATATTTTTTTATTTACATCCTGCAGAGATTGTGGCATAGCTCCTTTACAGGCAAAAACTGCCCATGTGTGTTTGGGAAAAATTTTTGTAATACAGCCCTCTGGTATCTCTAGTGTTGGATTGTAATTGTCTGCGATCAAGTATTCAAACTCATCAGATCCCTTGTTCTCATCGATGCATACCCCATACATCCCACATATATAGCTTCCCTTTCCTGTTTGATAATGTTCTGTCCAAAACTGAGGGATTTCAGCCGATGCATTATCATATTTAAACACCTTTGATACGCCTGAAACAGTAAATGACTCTTTTTCAACAATTTTGTAATTCATAATAAAACCGCCTTCCAATGAAAATTTAATTTTAAGCGGAGCAAACGACTTAATCATTGCTCCTTCTTTTCGAACAGCAGTAGGTGTGACACCATGGAATCGAGTAAAAGCTTTCGTAAAACTATCCGGTGAATCATAGCCATATTTCAGAGCAATATCAATGATTTTTTCATCTGTGGATACAAGCTCACTGCCAGCAAGCGTAAGCCTGCGTTGTCGGATATACTCTCCGAGCGTAAAACCACAAAGCATAGCAAAACCTTTTTGGAAATAGAACGTAGACATATATGTTTTTTTTGTAATATCGTCTATTGTAATTTCTTCCGTGATATTCTCCTCTATATAGTTAATAGCCTCACCAATGCTTTCAATCCATCCCATACTCATCACCTCTGTTCTTGTATCTATTTTATCTCACTTCAGGCGGTCGTTCCCGACTTTCTGTGTTATGTTTTGTCTTGCCTGTTAGATTATGTATTTTTAACAAATTTAATTTACCATGGCATTATACAATATTCACCCTGTTACATTGAAGCTTTTGCAAAAATAAATCATTGCTTAATTTGTATTTCTACCTTTTCATGCCATTAATCTTTGTAAGCTAAAACAGAACCACGCCCCTTATACCAGCTTAATTTCTCAGTATGATTAACACCTAATTCTAGTTTCTTATGTTAATACCAAGATATCTCAAGTTGTTTTTTATTGGGTAAAAATCGTTATAATAGTAATTGATTCCAGCCTGCAACTTATTCTTAAATCGAAGGAGGGGCAACCCCTCCTTCTAGTAATTTAATATTCTATATATCAGTTGAGCCTAAAGCAGCATTCCACGAAATAGAAAAGTTTGTGATTGAGTTATATCTGTTATTCCTATCATGAGCTACCGCCTTCGTTACAACTTCATATAGATCTTTACTTAATTCCCAATCTTCAAGTGCACAGGGAAAAAATTTGTTGCATTGATACATTTGCTTAATATCTTTTTCTGAATAACTGCCAAAAAAATTAAGTATTAAGGCTCCTAATGTAAAAACATTTGTAACTTCGTCTATAACAGCTCCGTAGGTATATTCTTCCGGAGCTTTCAGTCTTTTTGTACCCCAGAAATCCTCACCCATATCGTTGTAGGTTGGTTTTTTACGAAAAAAATCTATATCACAAATCATAGTCGTGTTATTTATAAAATCATACAGGATACTACCGTCATAAAAATCTATCGCAACATATCCCATTCTTTCGGTATGTGCTAAAAATTCAAACAAGATTCTGACGGATTTAAGACGACTTTTAACAGGTAGCTGCTTAAATCTTATGTATGGTGTTTTCATAAGAGCTTTTGAATATTTTTCAAAATTCCAATAATCAAACAGGCAATCACCTTCAGCCCACTTAAATACTGCAATATATAAATCCCCAACCTCAAAGTGTTCTATAAGTTTTATTAAATTTGGTTGCTCTTTCAGTGCTTCATACAAAGGCATTGCATTTTTTAATACACCAATTGCTTTCTTTGTTTCTGTGCAGGACTCCAACGTTCGAGCACCAGCCACTTTTATAAAATATTTTTCTTCAGCCCCGGCAACACCAAAGCTTATATTCCCTGAGTCATTTTTGTCAAAAGCGCAAAAAACCTCGCCGTACTTTGACAAAAAAGAAAAATCATGTTCCTCCATCATTTGGAAAGTAACTTTGTCTATTTTTTGTATAATCATCTATCCCTCCATATTTTGAGGGTTTATATTATTGTTACCCTCTTATTGTTTACCATTTCTATCTTCTTATTTTTCATTCAGACCATCTCCTTTATATATAAGTATCTATCTAAACACAATATAACTTGTGGAAATATTCCACAGATATAATTTCATAGTAGTATTATATATCATTAGAGATCGAATATGAATTACATTTTAATCGGACCATGGAGGCGTTATAACTATACAAATAAAGGGCAGCATAAGAAAGTCCGTCGTTTAATCCTTTTTCAATGTGGATACGCTGGCTGGTTGAAAGATGTTTTTGATTATATTCAGTTTTCTTAGGCATGTCATTATCCTCCTTCTTTGGAGGAATCCGCTAACCACTATAACTATATCATAGATCGTATAAGACTAAAATCGTCATACACGAATTTAGATAGTGAATCCCGAATTTAATATAACATTTTACTGATATTTAAAAATATACTATTGACATTGACCTTGCGTCAACTTGTATAATAATGGAAAGGGGGTATGTTTATGGATTTGATTAGAATAAACGAAGTTGTTGACAACTTTGGCATATCGAGCAGGACACTAAGATATTATGAGGAAATGGGGCTTTTATGGAGCAACCATCCTGATAACAAAAGTCAACGTTATTATGATACTGACGCACTTGAACGGTTGAAACAGATTATTATTTTACGCAAATTACAAATCCCGGTTAAGGATATGGTCGTTATATTCAAAAGTGAAAACATGGCGGCATTGATTCAAGCGTTTGTGGACAAACTTGAATCACTTGACACGGAAATTTCAGCTTTATCTGAGCTAAGGCATCTTGTCGATGATTTTCTTCATAAAATGCTAATGAGCGGTATTAAGAAAATATCGGGCATTACATTGCTTTATGAAGAAACCGAAAAGAGGCTTGCCACGGTAGAAAAGAATGAGACAGTCACATTTGAAAAGTTGTCAAAAATCAGCCGTGAAGCATTAAGGCTACATGATGTTCGGATTATTCGATTACCACCCATGCGTGTTCTTACTTCACGATTGAAAACAGGACAAGCAGAAAATATAGAAGATAAAATGCAGAGTCTGTTTATGAAATATGGATTCACATCAAGTCCCGGATTACGTAATTGTTTTTACCGCAAAGAATCAAGCGGTGAATGGATTATGCTTATCAAAATACCAAGCGACTATGAAAATACAACAGAATATGCAGACGAAAAATTTACAGGAGGGTTATTCGCCATAGCCAGTTCCTTCATGGAAGATATGGATGATACTTTTATTCTGTTGAAAGACTGGGTAAATAATAGCGACCATTATGAGCTTGACGTAAATGCAGAAGGAGAATTGCATCGTTACGAAATGATTGAGGAAATTTTACCGTGGGATATAGCGAATAAGTTGAACAGATACCAACAAGATATATTTATTCCGATACAAATAAAAAACAAGAAGGAGAAAAAAGAAAATGGCTGAGCTGCCTGAAATTGCTAAACTCTCGGGACAAATGAGAGATGCCCTGTGTGGAATGACCATACAAAATCTTACTCTGCTGCAAGAGAAATGCGCCAACATCCCGTCTGATGAGTTTCAAAAACGAACAGCGGGTGCAAGGATTGATGATATCCGGAATAGAGGGAAATGGATTATCACTACGCTCAATAACGGTGAAAATATCCTTTTATCTCTTGGTATGGGCGCGGATATTTTGTTCTTCGATAATGAGAATAATGAAGCGGACAAATACCAGATAAAGGTTCTCTTTAGTAATGGCAGCGGTTATACCGCCCGCTTTTGGTGGTTCGGTAAGTTCTTACTTGTTTCGGATGGCGAGCTTGCATCAGAGCCCAATACAAAAGATATTGCGATTGACCCGTTTGATGAAAAATTTACGCTTGATTATTTTTCATCACTTCTGAAAGAAAAAAAGACGCAGATAAAAGCTTTTTTAATGAATCAGAAGAATGTCGGCGGTATAGGGAACGTGTATATGCATGACATTTTATTCAAGGCCCGCCTACATCCCCAAAAGAAAATATCGGACATGAACGGGGATGAAATCAGACTCCTTTATGATAGCATAACAGAGGTTTTGAACCTTTCACGAGAAAAAGGTACGTTTGCTTACGAAAGTGATTTCTTCGGGCAAAAAGGCGGCTTTACAATGGATTATTTCTTTGTTGGCTATAAAGAAAACCAACCCTGCCCCGTTTGCGGCGAGAAGATAATTTCAACAAAAACGGGTAGTACATCTACTTTTATATGCCCTGCCTGCCAAAAGGTATAATACGAAACGACACCAACCCTTTCCAAACTCGGTTGGCGAAGAACGCCCTTAATGGGCTGATAGGAGGATGTTTTTGATATGAACATTTTTGAAATCAAGAAGACTATGCTTGACAAAGGTATTCCGAAGGAAGTAATGGAGAGGTTTGTTTTTCCGGACACCGAAGATGAAACGCCGGAAGAAAAAATAGCATTTGTAAATCAAATGGATAATTTACTTTCAAAAGGGCAAATCCTTTCAGTCATGGAGGAGCAAGGATGCAGTAAGGATGAACACCCCGAAATTTGGCTGAAACTTAAAGATAAACCCATAGAAGAACGTATAAAAATACTAAACGCAATGAGTGCAAATGAATACGCCCGCAGCAGAATAAATGATGATGGAACGTTGAGTATATTTTGGAACAATTATAAAGAAAACGGAAAATATTTGTGTGTATGTTCAATTATAAATAAATTGTCAAAACCCACAACCGTTTCCCTTACATATTGTGGTTGTTGCAGTGGGCATGTAAAATATCATTTTGAAAATAGTCTCGGTGTGAAACTGCGCCTTATAGAAACTGTATCATCCCCAATTAGCTCTAACGGTAAAAAACACTGTGAACATCTTTTTGAAATAATTTAAAATAATACGAAAATACACTAACCCTTTTTAAACTCGGTTGGTGAAGGACGCCTTTAATGGGCTGAAAGGGGTTGCAAAATGAACAAAAAAACAGAACTGCAAAACGTTAGCGAGGAAACTATGCGCTTTCTGCGAGGAAATTATGTTTTAGATGAAGTAGGCAACGGCAAAGATGAATTGAAATTACGCAAAAGCGGGAAAACGGTGCTGACTATCTATATACACGAAGACCGTTATGATTTTCTCGTTATTTTCGGAAAAGCAGAACGTGAATTATTTGAGGTCAGGCGCAACGAATTTCCACAGAAGATACAAGAAATTTACGATAACAGTAAAACTTATCATGACGGCAAATGGATGTTTATTTCCGTTGAGGATTTAGATACACTCGAAGCTGTCAAGCAGCTTGTTTTAATTAAGAAAAAACCGAATCGAAAACCGTTTCCAAAAGAGCAGGCAGTCTATGCCAGTTGCGGACAACGTTGTGATTTGTGTGTACACTATAATGGCGGAACTATCAGCGAGGAATTCCGGGCTGAGTTGAAAGAGCGGCTGATACGTGTATATGCGAGAGGTATTGGCGATGGGGGATATTGGGGAGATGATATGAAGTTATGTGATGGCTGTCATACAGGGGGATTAGATAAAAGCTTTAACTGCGATTTTTTAAAATGTGCAGCGGATAATGATGTTGATAAATGCCAGAATTGTCCTAATAATCCTTGTGATAAGTCACATCATTTATACCAAGGCCTGAAACCTGAAATCCACACAAAAACCATTACTGCCGATGATGTTACATGGGTTATACTTCCTTATGTGTATGAGCAATACGGAAATTAAGCGGGCTTACAACTTCAAAATACTTCCTGATGAGAGTTCTTTCAACTTTGCTTTCATTTTCGATGTTGATTTTGAGTGTACTCTTAGACATTTCCCCTTATATCGTAGAAACAGTAACAAAGTTATTTTACTAATAAAAGCATATAACCGGAGATTATTATTCTTTTTAATATTATCCGGTTATATGCAGAAAAAAGACACTCTTTGCAGCTTCATAATTCACCAAATACATTTGAAACGATTTATCAAACCCCACTCGTTCTTCTAAGGCTCCTATAATTAAGCTCCTATGAATTTACGAGAACTATTTGGTTCTTTTTCATCGTGACAATCCGTCTTAAATTCTGTATATTCATTATGTATTGGTCGCATGGGCTGATGCAAAATGCCCGAACATGGCGGTGGCCAACCATGTATATTTTTCTCAACTTCATTTTCTATTACCCATTTTACCACCTTCAATAATTCTTTGTTATTTTTTTTCATTCCTGCTTATCTCCTGTTTTAATATTTTTGCTGTACACAATAGAGTCGCACATAAAATAATGGCCGCTGACATATAGCTAATAAAAATTATATCTACTCCTGCATATGCAAGAGAAAATATTATACATCCTTCTATTAGTGCTGAAATTCTGGATGCTTTTTTTGCTTCCAGCAATTCTGCCACATTCATATGCATATTAGGATGATTGACTGCCCCAATTATCTCAATAATGCAAATAGCTACTACAAGTATACCAAAGAATAATTGAGGATGTTCTGAACTGGTTTCATTTACTTTAGCTACTATCAGGTATGCAATAACCGTTCCTAAATAGCATTGAACAAAAGAATTTGCATGATAACCACCTGTCCTTTTTCTTAGTGCTAAGAAAAAAACTAAAAAAACCAATGTATGTACAAACATATCCCTCATAAACCCGATAATGCAAATTGTACCTATGGTTGTTATTTTCTCCATAATAGAGATACATGCGTAAATATAATATTCTCTTTGCCGTTCACTAATTAATTGTTCTTTTGCAATTTGCTCAACTAAATCATTTGCCATTCTTTCAATCATAGTGCACCTCACTGTAATCAAAATATAACATCTATACATCATATTTCAATAAGTATTGCAGAAAATGGCCATATATTGCAGAAAATGACATATATTTTCAAATAATAAATGTAACCTACAAGTATATACAAAAAAAGTACAACATTTAATCGATAAAGCTTTTATTGTAAATATTCTATAAAATATGGTAAAATATATAAAATACCAGATAAATACAAATTTGTACGTAACAAATAAGCGAAAACCGGGAGAGGGGAAAATGGATGTTCAAAATAGCTATTTGTGATGATGAAGCTATTTTTGCAAAAAAAATTGAAGCAATTGTGGCCAAATATATGGAACAATCACGTATATTGTATGAAATTGATATATTTAATTCCGGGAATGACTTTGCAGCTCTTGGGGTAAGGATGATAGAATATAAAGTTGTCTTTCTCGATATAAATATGGAGCAATTAGACGGAATAGAAACCGCAAAAATAATACGGGGATTTTCGGATACTGTGTTTATTGTATTCGTGACTGCCTATATAAATTATACACTTGAAGGGTATAAAGTAGCTGCAATAAGATATCTGCTGAAAGACAGAGAAAAATTTACCGAATTAATTTATGAGTGTATGGATGCAATTCTACATAAAATGAACTATGTTGTAGCAAAGAAAGAGATTCGCTTTAACGAAGGTAAAAAGATGGTGCCCTTGGAGCGATTACTTTATATTGAAAGTAAGCTGCATAAACTTGAATTCCATGTAATTCAAGATGGGATAAAGGTTTATACCATCTATGATACTTTAAACAATATTGAAAAAGAATATAGTAGTTATGACTTTATTAGAACGCACCAAAGCTTCTTGGTAAATCTAAAACACATCAGAACAGTGGAAAGATATAAGATATTGTTAACTACAGGTATGACACTATCCATTCCAAAAGCGAGATATAAGTTAGTGGAAGAAGCATATGTAGCATATAGAGGAGAAATCTAAATGGTTGTTTATGTTCAGAGTTTTCTGATAATTTTATTGGAAACATTGTGCTGCAAAATATTTTTTGAATCCTTAGCAGAAAAAAGGAATGATAAGAACATTATTCTAAATAACATAATTGTACTCCTTCTATTAGTATTTATATTCTTTATAGCTAATTTTTTTGCATATAAGTTTATTCTAAAGGAATTCCTTATTATAATTATAACAACTATCCTGATGTATATTCTTCTGGATATACACATCTTAAAAGCTTTTACCTTGTCTATATTTTATCAGGGATTATTGTTAGTAGTAGATTATTTTACACTCTTATTAGCAGTATCTTTTTTTAGCAGCACTGCTGAGATAGAAAAAACATATGCAATTGGAGGCGCATTAACAATTACTTTAGGAAAAGCAATACTTTTTGCATGTACCTTATTTATAAAACAAAGTATTGGAAAAAGGTCTTCCATAATATTAAGTGATACTGAATGGCTAAAGTTCATTTTTTTTCCCTTTTTTTCAATTTGTACGATAGTGACTATGATCTCTGGTATGGAAGGGGTAGAAAATCAGAGATTAGAAAATAGTTTTTTTGTTGTAGCTTTTGGATTAACAGGAATGAATATAGTTGTATTTTATCTAATTAAAGACATTCTTAAAAGAGAACAAAAAATAAGAGAAAACGAGATCTTTAAAATGCAAGTGGAAAATCAAACAAAAATGTACCGTTCAATATCAGAAAACTTTGAAAAACAACGGAAGAAAACCCACGAATATAAAAATCAAATTCTATGCATTGATTCATTGATAAGCAATAAATGTTATGAAGACGCAGTCGAATATCTTAAGACGATTGGATGTAGGTTAAATAAAGATCTGGATTCCATTAATACAAATAATGTAATTGTAAATGCCATTTTAAATACAAAATACGAGGAAGCAATCGAAAAAGATATACTTTTTATTATAAAAATTAATGATTTATCTGAAATAAAAATAGAGGATGAGGATATTGTGATCATTCTATCAAACTTACTAAACAATGCAATTGAGGCATGTGAAAAGTGTACCAAAAAGAAAGTCATAAAAATGAAATTCGTTAGAGAGAGTGGTACAAATGTTATATCTGTAAAAAATACATATGAGGGTAATCTAATGTATAATAAAGATGAAATATTGACAACAAAGAATAATACAGAAGCGGAACATGGTATTGGAATTAAAAACATTATTGATACAATAAAAAAATATGATGGTTCCTATGTAATAAGGAGCAAAAATCAAGAATTTTATTTTTCAATCATAATTCCAGAGTAGAGGCCCTCCCGGGAGTGTTTATAGTATTGTGTAAACTCGTTTTATAGAGTTTCTCATTTTAGGCTTAATGATAATACACAAAAATCCATGAAACGCAATCAAGGCAAGGGTTTCAGCCTTTACGGCGATTCACGGATTTTGATAAATATAAGTCTCAAAAGGTCCAAGGAAGCTGGGTTTTACTGGGTTTGTAACGGTCTAGTCTCCTCTGTTTGTTGACTTAGAGTAATCATCTGATAATTATGAATTTAATTGCTTATATCTCTATAGCATTAGACTAAATCCTATGGCTTAACCATTTTGATTGTCTTGATAAACCTGCCTTTAAACCAACACTTAGATTCCGTTCTTGAACTCACTATCTGATATTGATATTTTTTTCTTATCATATGTGAAAGATAATTTGAGACTACCTTCACCTTTATAGCCACATAATACAATTCTTGATTTTCCTTTATCAAGTGTAATTTTATCACCATCTTTAATATCCTGAACCGACTTATCATTTTGAATCAAAACTAACCTTATACTTTCGTCAATAGTACCCTTGACATGAACAGTAATACTTGCCTTCTTTTTTGCCTCTAAACTACACCACCTGAATATCCCAGTAAAACCTTTATAATCAAGTTCTAAACAATAACCATTATTTTTTTTACTGGAATGATCAAAATAGGCTCCTTCCTTATTTAGTATCATTTCATCCGTAATTTCATCAATAGATTTTATATCATTTGTATTAATCATATTTTTAAATAACTTGGAAAAAGCGTCTTCTTGACTATCTTCCTCATCAAATTCGTATCCCATATTAAAATATTTATTCATTTTAATAATGAGAGTAGACTTTTTGCTATATTTTAATTCTAATTTGTTACTTGACTTATTGCCTGTTATTTTAATTCTATAATTTCCAGGCTTCATATTGATTTTATTTTGACCAATACTTAATTCTTTTGATACATTATCTGAACTCACCAAATATAATTTTATATCATCCGAATTATTATTAATAGCAATATTAAGCACTTCCTTCACGGAATGTGTTGATTCTAACATGAGCCATGTGCACGTCCCGTCAAATCCCTCATAGTCTAATACAAAACCATTTTTTATTTTCTTTGACTCTACTTCATCAAAGGTAAAGTTCACCTCATCATCATCTCCCTGTTCCAATCCAGCATATATAAAACTCCCTTTATTATCTGCAGCTTCTATTATACTATTATCTTCTCTGCTGGGTTTGTCAGTTCTTTTATTATCCGCTGCAATCCAGCTTATACCAACACACATAAATAAACATAATGCTAAAATAAATCTTTTTTTAAACATAGACTTAACCTTCTTTCAATATTAGGTAGTATCAAGCCTGACACTACACCATACATTTACTTTTAAAATACTATAGGTAACTACATATAATCATGTATTTTATAAATTAACTATTTCATCGCATCTTGCTACGACTTTCTCATCATGCGTAATTACAAATACTATTTTATCTGTTTTGATTCTATCTAAATATTCAAACACCATCGTTGTACTATGACTGTCCAATGACGCAGTTGGCTCATCTAGTATAAACACAGAAGCTGTCTTAAGTAAACACCTCGCTATCTCTATCTTCTGCTTTTCCCCTCCAGATAAATAATTATTACTTTGTTCATTTCGATCATCGTATTCATATTCCAGCACTTTACTAAGTTCGAAATCTTCAACTAACGTATTGTAGGAATATGTATCTAATTCATTTTCATTGGTTAGTAAGGAAATATTCGCTTTCACTGTATCATTAACCAAAAATGGTTGTTGTAAACTTATTCCTATGCAGCATCTACGCAGTGTCTCAACATTTAAATTCTTTATATCAATATCATTAAATAATACAACATTATCTTGCAATAAATTATTATACAACCCGATAATTATATTGATAAATGTTGTTTTTCCTACTCCGTTTCTTCCTACAATTCCATATATTTTATTTTTTAAAAATCTAATACTAATATTCTGATATAAATATCGATTACTATCATTAAACTTAAAACTCATATTTCGTATTTCTATCACATCAACCTGAGTTAAAATAATCTCTCCAGTCGCCTCCACCGGTTCTTGTAGGAACTTTTCAATTCGCTTATAGCTAACCAGCACGGCTTGATATGTTTGTGCAAAATTGAAGTAGTATTTAATAGTTGAATATATACTGTTAAAATAGGCTATATAAATTGTAAACTGTCCTATGGTAAATTCATTTTTCATTATCTGGAGTGCACCCAGAATATATAAAACAATTTGAGCTCCCATGGATATAAATCCATCAAGACCATTAAATATATAATTTACTTTCTGATTTGATATAGAAATCTTATATAACTTTCCAAATGCACTATCCAATTTATTTAAATACTTTTTTTGAATACCATTAGCTTTAATAAAATACAGATTCTGTAGTTGCTCATACAATTTACTGAAAAATATACTTTGCTCATTTTTCAGTAGATAATTATTTCTATGCACTACTTTTTTTAGTAGAATATATGCAAGAACATATAACATACAAAATGACATCAGTATTAATGTAATTTCTAGATTTAAATTACAACAAATTACTACTAATGCAATTAATATTATGGTCTTCAAAATTAAATTATTGAATATATCTATACAAAAACTAATAAGCTCGTTTGTATCCCCATTTATTATTTGATTAACAGCTACAATATCCTTGTTAATTAAGTACGATAAAGGAAGATTTTGAAAACGAGCTAAGACATCACGATTAAAATGATATGACATCTTTGTTGATATTTTTACATAAACTATATTTATGCAAAATCCTAACATCATATTTGCAAAAGTAATTCCAACCATTATCAAGCAGAAACGATAAACGAAATGTATTGTGGTATTCGCAACCAACCCATCTATAAAATTTCCTGCTATGTATGGAGAAATTAAATTAATAATATTTAATCCAAAAGATAATCCTAAAAAAAGTATGAATTTCGATAAATTTGATTTTAAATAATCTTCACACATCTTAACTATTTTCATATTTATCTTTCTTATCCTTAAATGTTGTTTTATGAAATGAGTATTTGCATTCACATACTGATCCTGCAAATACTCATTTTATCATTATGTTATGTTTTTATGCGAGTCCAAAACCCCGGCATTTTGCGCCACAAGCTTTAGTGCATACCGCACCACATAAATCATAACATTTGGCTGCACAAGCATTTGAACAATCTGCTGTACAGAATCCATCACAGTTAGTGGGCCTGCAAACACCATTACAGCCTTGAATGACACTTACACCACCTGTTTTTAATATTAAATAATCCATATTTGCACCTCCTTCCTGATGTAATCGAATAGATACTTGCAAAATAGCATATCTCAATTAAATTATGCGCTATTTTGCTTTACCTTAGTTTCAATCTCAAATCGGCCTCAATGAAATTGTTCCTGATTCCTAACAGAATCATTTTATGTATTAACAGGCAAGCCTGTAATACACCTTAATTATATTATACATATGGTCTAGACTCTTCCCCCCTTGATTAAATACCTAATAACTTCGTTTTCTTTTTACATGTACTTACCGAATAACAGACTGTGTAGCATTTACCACTACATTTTGTTGCTCCATCATAGCAACTACAACTTCCTCCCGACATTGGACAGATTGATGTAATATCAACTTGAATACCTTTAATTAAATAATCCATAATAACCTTCTTTATAGTATTATATTTCAGTACTAACCTTCCCTATTATTTTTAACATTCTATACTAGTATTTTTATTCAACAATTAGTATCCTTAAATTTTTATACTATAAGGCTACAAGTCTTGTACATAGCCCAACACATTTTGCTTTACATTCACCTATACAATAAGTTCCACATGCACCTATACAATACGTCACACCTGAACCTTTACAGGTACATCCTAATACTTCTATACTGGCCATTGATATAACTAAATAATCCATTGATTTACCACCAAACTTTCTTTAATTATTGATTTACTACGTATCACAATAGTTTATACATTTAATAAACAATACATTTTACTTTACAAAATGCTATTATTTTAACTTTTATTTATTAACGTATAGAGAACATCTTAGCCGACAACTGGCGTATGCTCCAAAACAAATGCATTTTGCAGCACATTGAGCGATTAATCTGTCATTATGTAATTCGAAATAAATATTGTTAGCAGTTGACAATGGTACGACTAAATAATCCATATAACACCTCCTGTTCTAATAGAATATTTTATACTAAACATTTACCCCTTCATAGCTTCAAAACTCTCTTCACATGCAGCACATTCCCCCTGGCGTTCTCTGTCCTTAATAATCTGTCTTGCAAAGAATTGTAAATAGTCATCCATTGAATGTTTGTAAACAGAGCAACGATCCTCATCTTTATTATTCTGTCTATCATATGGACACCCACCCAGACAAATTGGAATAAGCTTACAATCTTTACATTTATCCTCTAACGGATTATACAAAATTAAATCATAGTATACATTACGATTTAGTAAATCCCCAGTCATTAAGTCCCCAATTGCTTTATCCTTATCTCCAATTTGGCTCCAACACTTATATAGCTTACCGTCTGAATCTACAACAAAAGATGTCATTGAATCTGCTCCACAGAAATTTGATTTAGTATCAGGATATTTATTGCCCCAATCAACAGCTTCCACATTCCTTCTTGTATAATCTAAATCGGCTCGACCAAACTCCATTGAATTAAAACAATTATTGCACATATTACAATCATGCTTATCGTTTGTTATTTTACCTAAATATGGTTTTACTTTATCTATTATTTTTTTTTCTTTCAATAAATTGGCAATATCATCACCGGCACTAACATTGTCCTTGTCTACATTTACTCTGATTGATACTGTTGGAAGTACATCATAACATTCAAATATATTGTTCAATATTTTATCATAAGTCTCTCCACCATTCACAAGAGGTCTCGATTTATTATGATTCTCCCGGGAACCATCAATTGTTATCTGATAGAAATTAACCTTTAACTTATTTAATAATTCTACTTTTTCTTTTGTAAGCAAGTAACCATTTGTTATAATTCCCGCAGAATAATTTATATGATTCTCTTCGCAAATACTCATAAATTCTTTAGATAGCTGTTCAATTATATCGAGGGCTAAAAGTGGTTCTCCACCATACCAGGTTATTGATAAATCTGTTAAACGGGGTACTTGTTCTTTGACCAAATCTATGATTTTATCTTGAACTTCTTGTGTCATTGCACGATTTTTAATAACATCTTTTTCGTAACAATACACACACCTAAAATTACAGTTAGATGTAGGAGCAATAGTTAAACCAAGTGAACTAGAGTAAAACCTTCCCCGCATCATTCTAATTTCTATTTCCTTAGTCTCATCTATCATATCGTCTATGAGAAATCCACCTTTTTTCAGATCATCAATAAACTCCAAATCTTCAATTTTTCTATTTTGCTCTCCAAACGCTATATATTTGTTATACTTATCCATCTCCGTTAATGCGAGGGAACTAGTAAATGCATTGTACATTAATACCTTATTTAATTCGTTCATTTTAACCTCAAAATTGTACTTTGATACTTTCATATTTTCCTCCTTTAATTGTTATAATTTAAAAGCTACGTTAATGTATTAAATTTTACTTATTTTTAATGCACTTATTACCTATCAGAATATAATCTTTTTGACACAGAAGCTGTACAAAATAAATTAATGTAGAAAAGAAACTTATAATAGTAACAGATCGTAATATTAACTACATTATAACAATCATTTTATATCCTACAACTCTTATTGCAGAAAACGACCTTCTATTGCAGAAAATAGCGCAAAAAAAATTCTCTTAAAAAAACTACATTTTAAGAGAATTTATCAACGAATAATATTTTTACTAATGTATCTAGTGCAGTTCCTGATTACCACTGTGCATGACAGGAAATAACCATATAACAAAAAATCTCTAAACCTTATATACTATAAGAGTTTAGAGACTTTTCTTCAAAAGGCGACAACCAGATTTGAACTGGTGATCAGGGTGTTGCAGACCCATGCCTTACCACTTGGCTATGTCGCCGGACTTATTAACTATTTTATTATAACAGTACCCATTTTATTCGTCAACCCACTGAATATCAATTATTAATATAAATGTTAAGTATATATAATACAATCTTTATACAGTTTAATGATTGAATATGGATAACTTAGCTCCCCGAGTTGGACTCGAACCAACAACCCCACGGTTAACAGCCGTGTGCTCTACCATTGAGCTATCGAGGAATAACTACATCTGATAATATCTTCAACAAGTTTAGAATCTTCCGATTCGATTCGAATCTTACAACTCTAGAGAAATTGGTATTCATGAACAAATACCCTATAGGATATTCTAAAGAACAACCTATTCTTTGGTCAAGCCCTCGACCTATTAGTATTAGTCAGCTGCATGTGTTACCACACTTCCACCTCTAACCTATCCACCTTGTCGTCTTCAAGGGGTCTTACTGCTTTCGCATGGGATATCTTATCTTAAGGGGGGCTTCACGCTTAGATGCCTTCAGCGTTTATCCCTTCCCGACTTGGC
>JAEZSL010000067.1 GCA_023443925.1 Bacillota bacterium
TACTGTTTTTGGATGCACCCCCGCTGCATCCGGTCAATAAGGAACCCGCTAAACACACTGATAAGATAATTGCTGCAAATTTCTTTCCTTTTTTCACCTGTTAATCCTCCATAAATAATTAGTTGTAAAAATCTATTGCATAACACATCTGCAGGCAGATGTTACTGCTAACCTTTAGTAGAGCCGATGGTCATACCCTTTACAAAGTGCCTCTGCATAAATGGATATACCAGTAAGATCGGTACGGTGGCAGCTACGATTGCCGCAGCTGTAATACTTTCCGCCGAAATATCCGTTAACAGCAAGGCCTTGGCCTGAATATCCTGGGCTTTCATTATCATGTCCCGTAAATATAAGGGCAGAGTCTGTAGCTCCGGGCTGTTTACATACATCATGGGATCAAAGTAGCTATTCCATAGCATAACGGAAGTAAATACTACTATAGTCGCGTAGACCGGCTTGCTAAGCGGTACGATAAACTTAAGAAATATGGTCAGATTGCCGGCTCCGTCTACTTTGGCAGATTCTACGATACTTTCCGGAATGTCCTCATAAAAGTTCTTTATAATCAGCAAATGGAATACATTAATGAGTCCCGGCAATATTAAAACACTTCTGGTGTTAAGAATACCATAGGTGTGATAGAGAAGATAGGTCGGGATAATACCTCCTCCAAAATACATAGTAAATACAAATAACAACAGGAATCCCTTCATATAAGGGAGCTGGCGCATGGACAGCGGATAAGCCGTCAGGGCCGTCAAAGCCAGGGTACAAACCGTACCTGCTATGGTTACAAATAAAGAATTTCCAAAAGCCGACAGAAAGTTCTTTGACACCAATATACTCTTTATGGCGCCGGTCTGGAAATCCACCGGAAATATTCCCACCGTACCGGAGCTGATTGCCCATTCCGCACTGAAGGCTTTGGATACCACGTGCATTAAGGGAAATAATACAACCAGGGACAAGATTCCGATAAACAAATAGGAGAAAGCCGTAACCAGATTCGATTCCGTAATTATTTTCTTTTTTGTCTTAGTTTTCACGTCACGCATTACCAGATGCTCCTTCCTGTTGCCTTTTTGCTGGTATAGTTTCCAACCAGTACCAGAAATAATCCCACCAGTGATTCAAACAGCCCGATTGCCGTAGCATAGCTGTAATTCATTTGAGAGACACCGGTACGGTATATATATGTCCCCAATACATCCCCCGTATTGTAGACGGTGGGATTATACATCAGCAAAATCTGCTCCGTATTGGCATTCAGTACGCCGCCTAATTTTAATATGAACATCAGCAGGATAATGGATAACATCCCCGGCAGGGTAATATGTATGATCTGCTTGATCTTCCCTGCTCCGTCCACTTTAGCCGCTTCATACAATTCCGGGTTAATACCGGTTATGGCGGCAATAAATACGATGGCACTGTACCCGACTTCTTTCCAGGCTTCGGAGCCTACCACCGCGGTCCTGAACCAGGAGTTATCCATAAGAAAGGAGACCGGTTTTCCGCCGAGAGCGGTAATTGCCTGATTAATAATACCGGTAGAAGGCGAACAGGCCGCCGCTACTAGACCGGTTACAATAACCCAGGATAAAAAGTGGGGAAGATACAAAACGGTCTGGAATACTTTTTTAAAGATCTGCTTACCGATCTCATTTAATAATATGGCAATTAATATGGACATAGGGAAGGTAAACAGTATTTTACCGAAACTGATTATTAAAGTATTGCGAAGCACCTTATAAAAATCCGGCGAAGAAAATAAGGTAATAAAATGCTTGAAGCCAACCCAGGGACTATGTAAAATACCCGAAAAAATATTATAGTCCTGAAAACCAGTCACGATTCCGTACATGGGCATGTAACGGAACAGGAAAATAAACAGGACCCCAGGAATCAAAAACAAATATATGCTTCGGTTTTTTCTTGCAATACGCCGTTTCACGCTCCTTTCCTCTTTTTTTGCCAAGCTGTATGTTTTCATCGTTTACACCTCTTGCATACCTCGGGCTAACCCGCGGTACCGCCACAACTAAAAAACAGTAAAAGAATCATATTGTGGCAACCTTTCGTTCTCTGTATTTTCATTGATTCTTACTGTTGTAATGCATACATTTATTTTATAATTCCACCCTCTCCGATTCAATGTCGAGAATTCCTTTTTCTGGTGTAATCTTACGAATTTAATAAAAATAAGGCAATTTTTATGTTGACGGCATTGCCTGCATAGCAGGTGGTTTTATTGTGGGATGCAAAAAAAGAGCTATGCTTTTCATTTTAGAAAAACATAGCTCAGACTGCAGACAAATTAATACCCAAACACTCTTACTGACTTATTTGTGTTTTTAATTGAAAAGAACCATATTTACTTGATGTGACATCTTCCATGAATTTTTATCAGCCTTTCAACCCTGTTGTAGCAATACCTTCCACAAAATATTTTTGTGCCATGAAAAATAACAAAACTAAAGGTAAAACGGAAACCAACGCCATGGCTAATACCTGATTCCAGGCCACGTTTGCTCCGATATCCAGGGACATACGAAGTGCCAGAGACAGGGGATATTTATTAACGGAGTTAATAAATATCAATGGATTCATAAAATCATTCCAGGTCCACATAAATTGGAACAACCCAGCTGAAAATAAAGCCGGTTTCATCAGCGGCAGCAGAATGTTCCAAAACACTCTGAAAGTTCCGCATCCGTCTATATAGGCAGATTCATCCAAATCCCGCGGCATGGAGCGGAAGAATTGAATTAACTGGTAGATAAAAAATGGATAACAGGCGAATATAGCAAGCATGTAAAACGGCAGATAAGAATTCAGCCAGCCAAGCTGGTTAAACAGTGTATATCTTGGAATTATAATAACTGCATTGGGAAGCATTAAAGTAGCAATCAATATGGAAAACAGAACTTTTTTAAAGGGAAAATGAAATCTTGCAAAACCATAAGCTACAATGGCACTGGATACTACAGTAAATATAACCACTGGAATTACCAGTAAAAAGGTATTCTTAAAAAATGTTACATATGTAATTCTCCCATTACCATTCCATCCATTAATATATCCGCTCCAGTCATAGGAGTTTGGTAAAAGTTTGGCTGACCCAAAAATTTCAATGTTGGTTTTAAAGGTGGAAAAAAACAGCCATATAATAGGGTAAATCATCAGAATCCCAAACAGGGTCATAAAAATATAGGTAATGCTCTTACTTTTTCTTTTCTTCTTCATCTTCGTGCCGCCTTCCTTAATCATCGTAATGTACCCAGAATTTTGATGTTCCAAAAAGTATGACAGTCATAATCATAATAAGAACAAACATTACCCAGGATACTGCACTGGCATAGCCCATTTTGAAATTGGAAAATGCTTCACTATAAAGTTTCATACCCAGAACGTAGGTCGCCTTGTTGGGACCTCCGTTGGTAATGACAAAGGCAGAGGTAAAGTTCTGGAATGCCTGTATGGTCTGCATGATTAAATTAAAGAATAAAATCGGGGTAATGGCAGGAAAGGTAATTGCCCAATAAGTTCTCCATTTCCCTGCTCCATCTACACCGGCTGCTTCATAAAGTTCTTTCGGCACCTGTTTTAAAGCAGCTAATAAAAGAACCATGGAGGAACCAAACTGCCAGATTTCCAGTAAACAGATGGTGGGAAGAGCGGTTGACGGATTACCCAGCCAGTTAGGACCCTGTATACCTATTATAGCCAGCAGACTGTTAATAGCACCGTCACTCATAAACATTAACTTCCAGAGAATTGCAACTGCTATACTTCCGCCCATGAGAGACGGAATATAATAAATCGTACGCACCAGGTTAATAGCTTTTAATTTCTGATTTAAAATTAAGGCAACGATCATGGCAATTACCAATTTACCGGGAACAGTAATAAATACATAACCAAAAGTAACTTTAATACAATTTATAATATCTTGATCAATCGTAAATAAACGCTTGTAATTTTCCAGTCCAATCCACCGGAAGGTGGCAATATTATATTTTGAAAATGAAAAAATAAATGAACTAATAAACGGATATGCCTGAAATATCAGGACGCCCAGAATCCAGGGCAGGATATAAACAAGTCCCATCAAATCTCTTTTCGTATAGGCATGAACCTTTTTAACCTTCAATTGTTGTTTCATATTAACCTTCTTTCTTACTGACTAACTTAACCTGTACGGATAAAAAGCAAACAGCGTCAGAAATTTACATAATAGTATCACTACTCACACTTTACGCCTTCCCTGAGCACTTAATAGCAAAGGACTCTATTCTATTGGATAAAATCAGGGCTGCTGCAAAATTTGCAACAGCCCTATATATTTTATTGCTGTTGTGCCAGGAAATCATCAATAAGTGCTATTGAATCATCTGCTATTTTCTCCGGTGTGGAGTTGCCGTAAGCAATACTTTCCACCATATCGATAATAATCTGGGAAATTTCAGAACCTGTTGTATAACCATGTTCCGGTACGCCATTTAAAGGTGCTGTTAAATCCGTAGCTTCTTTTACTACCGGATTAATTAAGCCGTTGGAATTAAGTATTTCACGGTTATTTTCAATGGCAGGAATGGATCTTAAATCTTTTAAGGTCAGAGTTGCTTCCTGGCTGTTAAAGAAATAATCCCAAAAAGCAGCTGCAACCTCCGGATTTTCACAGGTACTTGCGGTTGCCATAACCTGAGGGGGTGCATTTACATATCCATCATTCTGGCGGTCTTCCGGCATAGGCGTCTGAACCGCAGCAAAGTTTTTATCCTCACTGTTATAAGCATTGATTAAATTGTTCACCGCAGAAGAATAATTCAGAGCTGCTACAAGTTCTCCGGCAATCCATTTTGTATTTGTATCGGTAGCGTTATAGAAAGGGGCACTTTCCTGCGCCGGCTGAACGGTACCGGATTCATATAACTCTTTCCGGCAGTTCGAAATACAATTCCGGATTCCCACTATCATTTGCAGTCAAACGAAACCACCCATCGTTCGTCCAGTGTACATTCTGAATCCCTGTTTCCCTACCTAAAATACTATATCCGCTGAGTGGCCTGGAACAAAGATGAGCCATATACCAGTTACCGTCACCTCCTTCAATAACCTGTGCATGGCCTGCCCGCTGCAGCTCACACTCCGGTTTATCCAAAGCTGTCATTATGGGATTATATGGGCATTCCTCATAAGGACCATATATGGACTTTGAACGGACTACAGTTACACAATGACTGATACCCGTTCCTCCTTCCGCACAAACCAGATAATACCAGCCGCCTCGTTTCATAATATTAGGTCCTTCCGTAGTCCCCCTTGAAGTTCCCCTAAACACTCTCACCGGTTCCCCCATAAGTCTTTTACTTACCGCATCATATTCCTGTACGTCAATACCGCTGAATCGGTTTTTATTTTCGCGGTAATCCATTGTCATATTAACGAGATATTTCTTCCCGTCAGTATCGTGGAAAATGGATGGGTCAAAGCCGGAGCGGCTTAAAGGTATTGGCTTGGACCATGGTCCTTTTATATCTTTGGCTGTTATTACAAAGTTGTGGGTATCTTTGAATTTGGACCTGTCCGTATAAACAATGGTATAGGCTAAATAAAAAGTCCCACTATCATAGGTCAGATTAGGCGCCCAAATACCACAGGACATATCAACCCCCGTCATATTTACCGCAGTTTCATCTGTCAATGCATAAGCGGCTAACTCCCAATTAACCAGGTCTCTGGAATGGTGGATCCGTACACCAGGAAACCATTCAAAAGTTGATGTTGCTATGTAATAATCTTTCCCTACCCTTACCAGAGATGGATCCGGATGAAATCCAGGTATCACCGGATTTTTTATTTTCATATAACTTTCCTCCTCGTAAATTAGACTTACCATGGGAATCTTCATCTATTTCTTTATGCCGCATAGTTTAATTCCATTTTATACTTCTCCAGTTGCTGCTGCAAGGCACCGGATTTATTAAATAGCATCATTATTTGTCTTATTCGCAGGATTTTCGTTATCCGGATATGAGAAATTTTACAGCCTTAAATTAATTACCCCCAGAATAAAATGCCATTTTGAAGATATAACTTCATATTGACATTCGTTGTTTAAATATTGATTTCAAAATTTATGATACACTTTACCAAAATGAATATAGAAAATATTTACAATACAAGCAGCAAGAATAAAGAAAAAACCGGACGTATGATTTTATAATTACGTCCGGTTTAATATCTTGATCTGGCAAAAAAGCATCCAGTTTATATCAAATTACGATATTCTCTTCTTCCATCTACAATGGCATATATAATAACTAACTTATCTGTCTCATTTATCTTATAAAAAATAAGATGTCTTTCAACAATCAATACTCTATATCCCTGCTTTTTTAGAATAGAATACCTAGGCACACTTCCTGACTCCGGGAACTCCTGAAGACGATTGATTGCTGTTTCAATCTTATCCAGATACCCAAGTGCAATATTAATATCACCGGAGTCATCTGCAATATAAAAAATGATTTCACGGAGCTGCTCCTCTGCTTTATCCGTACGAAGTATTTTATGCTTCATCAAACTTTCCGCCTTCCTTGAAAGTTTGCTTCCTTTCCAGTAAAGATGCACGGAGATCATCAAATGATTCCTGCATTAATGCCACTCTTCCATTTTTTACATCTTCCTCTGCCTCTGCCAGTGTTCTGAGTAATTCCAGTTCCGACTTCATCTGATAGTAATCCTGCAATCCAAGAACTGCTGTATCACCGCGACCATTTACAGTAATAATAACGGCCTCTCTTGATTCTTTGCACTGCCTGGATATTTCACTATAATGATTTCTTAAATCCGCAGATGGCCTAATTGCTGCTTCCATGTTATCACCTCATTCCAATATTTCTATAGTCATACAATATCATAATATGACTATATTATCAAGATTAATTCTGGTTATTGAAGATATTGCAGAGGTTATATTATAGCAGCACCATAAATTAAAAATTTAAGCTATAATTTAGGGTTTATAACTTACCGCAACACTTTTTAAATTTCTTTCCACTGCCGCAAGGACATGGATCATTTGGGTAGACTTTCTTCGTATTCTTCGTCATCGTTCCATTAATTCCATTTTCAAAAGAAAAGGATGAGATATCTGTTGCTGTTGCATCCAGATCGATCTTTATCCCCATTTGATCTAACTGTTCTCGTCCTTCGACCAGCATTCCCGCTGCGTGTGAACTTCCTGGAACTATTGTAGTTGATCCAGACATTGTTGTCTGATTCATCACTTCATCCGGGGTATACCCATGATTGCACCACAATCTAACGGAATTCATAATCTTCATTGCGTACCCGAGAAATTCATTTGCTTGCTCGGTATTTTCCAAATCAATGCCATACCCTTGCATGGACCCAAATATAAACTGTACATATTCGTGTGGATCTCTTTCTTCTCCTGACTTTCCCATATCAGTCGCCTGATCATGAAGTTCATTCATAAAATCATCCACGCATTCTTTCACAGTTACTCCAGCCTTTTGAGCAACATTTTCAAAGTTAGGCAGATACTTTTTCTCAATATACCTTCGCATTTGTTTTTCAGCATTGGATATTTCATAGTAATTTTCATCCGCATATCTAAGAAACTCTCTTTTAGACGGTTGATACATTTGCTTTAAACCTGCGTCCTCATATAGAATACGGAAAGAAGATACACTCACAGACTTATAAAAACGTTCAAGATCTTTTTCCGTCACTTCTCTTTTCATTCCTTTAAAGAACTGCAACATTTTTTCATGTTCATTCCGATAAGCATCCATAAAGCTGCTATGGAGCAAAAAACCATCCATGGTTGTACATACAACAGGAACCGAATCTCCAATCAATTGATGCAACGTACATGTACACATAAATTCAGGGGTAAACATCACCGTATTTTTATAGTTTCCATCAACATGGTTATATCCCTTATCATCAAATTTGTTCTCATAATCACGTATTAGAGTTTGCAGTTCTGTAACATGTATCACGCCGTAAAGGTTTACAGCTGCCATTGCATAATCTGCTATGGTATGCATGTATTTTTTTCTCTTTTGATAAACTTCATTATGCGTTAATTCGTTATATCGTTCCTGACAACCAAAATCTTTGCATAACTGCAGTAACGCATCATCTGTGTTATAAAAAGTCAAACAAAATCCTTCAAAAAGAGTATCATCTGCCAGGACATCTACCATTAACTCTACTCTCTGCGCTTTTTTTAGCTTAGTCTCTGAAAATTCGATTTCTTCTATCTTTTTAAATATTTTTAGAGCTTCTTTCCCTATTATGGTGTCTACTTGGTAATCAATTGTTTTACCGGTTTCTTTCTCTATTACAGGCAACAGATCATCCCAATCTGCTTTTTCTATCAAACGGAAATCATTATTTCCTAAAAGAATCCTAACCATCAGCTCATATAATAATTTCACATCCTCTGCTCTGTATTGTTTTATATGATTTGCAATTTGCTCTCTGCTTTCCCTCATTCTACTCCTTCTCCTATCCATAGAATCGATAAATACTAATCAGAAATTTCTTTGTTTTTTAACCTTATAGGTACAGTCCTTCTGTTCTTATTTCATATGGAACTTCATTTTCCTCACACCAATTTTTTACCTTTTTACAAAGTGAAATCAGCCTCCATGCGTAATAACTTTCAGAAATTCCCAAACGATTGATTTCATCCTTAAAATTTCGATATGGTTTACGCCCTCGCAGCACACGTAAAAGCTTTTCCTGATATCTTGGATTCGGAGTAGCATATGCGAACTCTTCCATTATCTCATATTCATGAATATCATACTGATTCGGAAGTCGCACATATTTATCTGTCGTATCAATTTCTTCAGCCAAAACCTCAGCTTCGTCATCCCTTTCGATCCATGTTCCATCTGATAAAGATACGATTTCTCCGGTTTCCATATTCATATATTGTTCCCAACCATCCATTGTCGCTTCCATAGCATCAGCTATATTTTCAATGCTAACAGTTACTTTTTCCATTATACACATCTCCTCTGATGGTGAATTTATTAGTCGAAATTATTAAATTCAGCACAATCATCCTGCCATATTTTCATATTCTCTTTGATTATCGAGCAGAGATAATTATAATCTTCTTTCGATACGTTCCATGTATATTCATACACTTGTAGAATTCCCTATTTTTGCTAAATTGCGTACTTCATCAAACGAATATTAAGAACAATTGCAAAAATACCAAGAATAACAAACGCCCCGACTAAACCGAATATTTGTCCGATAGAAAGATTAATGCCAAGTGACATTTGATATATGGTTTGAAAAATCACACAAAAGCCTACTCCGGTTAAAAATGTGAGCAAAACAGGAGTTATCTTATAACCTATTTTCTTTTTTTTCAACAACATAATTCCGCTGAATACTGCAGATGGCAAAACAATTGCTAAGTCAATTACAAAGGTTGGTTCGGTAGTATATATTTCAATGTTTTCCATTGGTTGTCCTGTAATGATAGCCGGAAGTATAAACGTTAGCCATATTAAAACGGAACAACCACTTATCAGCATGAATATTCCGGTGCCTTTCAAATGTCTTTTGTAGACCTGCTCTATGTAGGTTTCTGTACTTAAAATATGGTATAGAGATAAAACAAAAGCAAACAACGAGCTTCCAAATTGTAGAACATATAGTAAAAATAACTGGTTGAAGCCCACTCCCATGATCAGGCAAGTGGTCGCATATAAAATAATTAGCAACAGCCCGGATTGTAAAAACATATGAGCCTTTCTATTCCTGTAAATTGTTAGAATTGCAAGTAGAATTAAGCCGGCGGCAATCATCACAATGTCTGTACCTTTTGTGGCTCCTACTTTTAAGAGTGAATTGTTAGCATAGATACCATCGCCATAAAGCGTAACCTGCTGACCGTAAATATTATCAACGACTCTCATTGTTCCGCCGTTCGTATAAAAAACACCGATACATGCGGATATAATGGATGATAATACAGCAATTATTGATAATCCTATTAATGCTTTTTTCATATACAACCTACTTTCCATAAAGAATAATTCGGAATATTTTTTACAATTTTGTCACTGGACTTACCATTATATAAAAATCTGATTTACTAATTATATCAAACTTTCAGTCCAAAATATAGTAATACATTTATATTATTATCTCATCATCATGGCAGCAATCCATTCCGCCATGCTTGGTGCCGGGATTATTGCAAAAGAAGAACAGCGTAAAACTACAGAATTTTTAATAGCGAAACCCATTACCAGAAATAAGATTATTACTGAAAAGCTGTTAGCCGCGCTGGTCATATTCTTGTGTTTAATATGGTTACGCTTGTTTCTTCCATTACTATGGTAGGTTATTTTAATCATGGTAACTGCTTGGCCGCAAAAATTATAATACTCATGGCTGGGATGTTTATGATTCAGCTGATCTTTTTACTCATGGGGTCTGCCATTGCGGCTTATGGGAAAAATCCAAAACTCTCTACTCCTGTTGCAATTGTTGTGGTACTTCTTTTCTTCATGATTGCTAAAATTGCAGATATGAGCAAGGACTTTGATTACTTAAAATGGTTCACCCCTATCAAATATTATGATGCTGAAGTTATACTTGGACGTGATGGGTTTACTTTGGCTTATTCGATTTTGTCAATCTTAATTATTGCTTTGCTCACTTTTGTAACTTATGTGTTCTATCAAAAACGGGATTTGAAGGTTTAATAACAAACGTTGTTATACATTGAAAAAAAGGGCTATGCTTTTCACTATTTTGAAAAACATAGCCCAGATATAAATTTTACGCCTAACGGCTAAACAGCACCTTAGTTCTTCCCGCCATAGCCCTTATAAGTAGCGTAAACCGAGTCTGCATATAGATTTGCCAGAATAGGACGTCCATAAGAATCGGTTGCTCCCGGATACCAGTAATCTCCTCCGTTATAGTGCAATAAACCATCATATATGTTGCCGAATTTAGCAATTTTTTCTCTTAAAATCAGTCCGCCCAAGCATATCTGATCTTGTTCACTGCTGTGATTATATGTACGGCCAAATGTTGAACTGAATTGAGATAAATAAGCATTACGTGTGTTTGGTTCTACCTGCATTAATCCGTCGCCGGCTGATGGACTGCCTGGTAAACCGGCTCCAAAGTCGCTTTCCTTTTTGATAACAGCACACAGCAATAAAGCAAAATCTCCGCCCTTACCAAATTTATTGTCTACATTCATTGAATAGGTCCATATGTTGCTTGGAACTTCGGAAGGCTTTGTTACGGAAGGATTTGGTGAGCCGGTATAAATCTTAACCGATGACATTTTGTCATTGACAGTGTCGCCAACCCAGGAAGAACTTGAAGTATAGGTCCATTTTGTTCCTCCAAAATTATCATTCTGATATACTTCAACCGTCCAGCCGCTTGGAACCTGGAGAGAGGACATCCAGTCATTGGGAATTCCTTTTGCGTTTAACTGAGACAATGTGTAATTGCCTACTCCAAGTGTTATTGCTGTTCCGCCATAGTTTATATCTGCATAGAATGTCACTCCGTTTGTTGCTGGTGGTGGTGTAGTTCCTCCGCCGCCTTTATCCCACAAAGCAGGAACATTGGAGGGTTCCCAGCCTACGAGAGAAGTATGTGCCTGAAGACAGGTATAAGTACTTCCACTATATGTAACTGTATCACTTACTGCATACGCAGTATTTGGAGCCCATGCTCCTCTGGCAGCTGCGCTAACCGGTAAGGAAACGCAAAATGTGGATATGAATAAAACTATGGCTGTCATAAGCGATATGGCTTTAAAAGATAATTTTTTATTCGTCATTTACAGACCTCCTAGGAATTTATTATCTGTGGCTCACTCATGAGAGGAGCCACAGGTTTTAACCGTACTAAGTCATCAAAGTAAGCACGGTAATTATTTATGAACTCGTTATTATTTGTGAACTCTTTATTATTCTGAGCATTCCAGTTTACTGGCCAAGTCATTAAGCCTTTGAAACCGGAATAGAAGAAAACATTCTGAAATCGATATGTTCCACCGTAAGGGTTCCTTTAATCAGGTAATCCAGAGCTTTCTTTTTGTATAAAATGCTGCTAACTCCACTCTCAGATTATTGAACTTTTGTCAGATACCATTTCTGGGCATCCGTACCATTATCGGTCCATTGCTGTACTTTTGCACCGTCTGCTGTAGAGGAATTATCCACGTCCATTGCCAAACCGGTCGCTTTTGATAGCAGCTTGTAATAGCCGTTTCCTACCTCCACAAGCTTCCACCTTTGAGCATCATTTCCGTTGTCATAACACTGCTGAAGCTGTAAGCCTGTGGTAGCTTCTCCGTATGGAACATCAAGGCATTTGCCG
>JAEZSL010000088.1 GCA_023443925.1 Bacillota bacterium
ATGCAGTCCTCTGGAGCCGGTGCTTCCTATGTACATACCCGGACGTTTTCTTACGGCCTCCAGGCCTTCCAAAACTACAATTTGACTTCCTGTATATTGTTCCATTTTTTGTATCCTTTCCTAAACAATTGTAATAATATAAGCAATTAGGGTTATTGTAGCATATTTAACATGTAAAATCCAGTTTTTTGTACAATCATACGTTCGCCAAAAGGTTGCCGGATATGGGAAAAATCCGGTTTTTATGCATTTTTTTGCGCTTCTTTGGAACCCTTTGATTGAATTAAGAAGCTGGTTATGTTACACTAGACCCGACAAAGAATGACGATGCGAATTACAATAGAAAGAAGTGTGGTTGAAATGTTTAAATATGATACCCATGTACACACATCGGAAGCAAGTGCCTGTGCCACCATAAGCGGGGCGGAACAGGTCAGGCTTTATAAAAAGCTGGGTTATACGGGCATTATAGTGACAGATCATTTTTTTAACGGAAATACCGCGGTTCCTAAGTCCCTGCCCTGGGAAGAGAGGGTGGAACGGTTTTGCCTTGGATATGAACATGCCAAAAGAGAAGGTGAGATAGAAGGGATTTCTGTTTTCTTTGGATGGGAAGAAAGCTATTTTGGTACGGATTTCTTAATCTATGGTCTGGATAAAGACTGGTTAATTAAAAATCCGGACATATTAAGCTGGAATAGGCGGGAGCATTATGAAAGAGTTCATGGGTCGGGCGGTTTTTTGGTCCATGCCCATCCCTTCAGGGAAGCGGATTATATTGCCAGTATCCGGCTGTATCCGGAATATGAAGATGCCATTGAAATTATAAATGCAAGTCATAAGAATCCCAAATTTAATAAAAAGGCAGCCGAATATGCAAAACTCCACCAGAAACCGGTTACCGGAGGCTCGGATGCCCATCATGCCGGCTCTCCCCATGGTGGAATGGTTTTTCAGCATGAATTAAAAGATATTCAGGATTTTATAAACAGCGTGAAACATAAGAAGGGCGTTACGGTTCTGCCGCCTTCTTATAAGGTATAAAAGAGTTATTCCTTATTAATAATTATTACCATTTGTCAAAAATGGGCGATAAAGCAATTGACAACCATATAATAATATATTATAGTTGTGTCTATATAAAATGAATAAATATACGAAAACAATGAAGGCGATTACAAACCTTCATTCTTTTTAAATATAAGTTTTAATGTCTGACAGCCAGTAGACTGAAGGCTAATGTGAAATAGAAAGCAGTAAGCTCTCTTGAGTAATTTGTTTCATATTAAACTCCCATCTGTGCGCTTAGGCGCACGTATAAATCAAGATGTTGGAAAAATTTATATTTTTCAACCTTACGCCCATGCTTTTTGGGCAAACTTGTGAAGAATAGCCTTCTTTGCTATTCTTTTAATGGCTCGCGTGTCTTATGCGAGACTATTTGCACTAACATTTATTCGCGATACTGCAGAAAAAGGCATCATGACAGAATAAGTGTATTACTAAAAAACAAAAAATTAAATGAAAGGCTGCCGCAATGTAATTTTTTTACTCTGTGAAATAAGTTTCACATATTATTTTGTGGCAATATCCCGGTTTGTATCGGGATATTAAGTGGGTGTATAAGATGAAGAAACCATTTGTAACTTTAGAACAGTTAAAAGAGATAACGGCCAAATATCCCACACCATTCCATATTTACGATGAAAAAGGAATACGTGAAAATGCAAGAAACTTAAAAAAAGCATTTTCCTGGAATAAAGGGTTTAAAGAATATTTTGCCGTAAAGGCCACCCCAAATCCGTTTTTATTAAAACTTCTGTACGAGGAAGGCTGCGGTATGGATTGTTCTTCCTTAACGGAATTAATGCTATCGGAGGCCCTGGGCATTGTCGGTGAGGATATTATGTTTTCCTCCAATGCAACTCCTGCTGAGGAATTTGTAAAAGCGAAGGAACTAAATGCGGTTATTAACCTGGATGACTTTACTCACATTGATTTTCTGGACAAGACAGTAGGAATTCCTAAGACCATCAGCTGCAGGTTTAATCCGGGAGGCTTGTTTAAAATAAGTAATAATATTATGGACAATCCCGGAGATGCCAAATACGGCTTTACGAAGGATCAGATGATAGAGGGTTTTAAAAAATTATTAAATCTGGGTGCCAGGGAGTTTGGCATTCATTCCTTTTTAGCCAGCAATACGGTTTCCAATGAATATTATCCGGCTTTGGCAAAAATACTCTTTGAACTGGCGGTGGAATTAAAAGAGAAAACCGGTGCTCATATCAAATTTATCAACTTATCCGGTGGTATCGGAATACCATATAAACCGGATCAGCCGGCGAATGATATTATGGAGATCGGGGAGGGTGTCAGAATCGCTTTTGAAGAAACTCTGGTTCCTGCCGGTATGGGGGATGTGGAAATTTATACGGAATTAGGACGCTATATGCTGGCGCCTTACGGTCATTTAGTGGCAACTGCGCTTCATGAAAAGCATATTTATAAAGAATACATCGGTCTGGATGCCTGTGCGGTCAATCTCATGCGGCCCGCCATGTATGGTGCCTACCATCACATTACCGTAATGGGTAAAGAGAATGAACCCTGTGACCACCTGTATGATATAACCGGTTCCCTGTGTGAGAACAACGATAAGTTTGCCATTGACCGTATGCTGCCCAAAATTGATCTGGGTGATTTAGTTGTAATTCATGACACCGGTGCCCACGGTTCCTCAATGGGTTATAATTACAATGGAAAATTAAAGTCGGCGGAGCTTCTGTTAAAAGAAGACGGGTCTGTTCAGTTAATCCGCCGGGCGGAAGAACCGAAGGATTATTTCGCAACCTTAGATTTTTGCGATATTTTAAAAGATATGAAATTATAGTCAGGATAAAGTCTGTTTTGACAAATGATTTTAACAAGTATCAATAAGAATGAAAGTTATGATAATAAGTAATAAGACTAAATTTATTACTTTATATTGGTATGGGTAATTGGGGAAAGACTGCCATTTAACGGCAGTCTTTTTCCGTGGTTAATAATATCTTCCCGCATTTATCTCCAAGTTCGTAACGACAGTATCTTTGTTATCGTAAGCTTTCAAATTGTATTATCAGGAACCCAATCAATTCCGCGTAGAGGATGCTTGGCTTGTTAGTTAAAGTAAAAAATTACCAACATTTATTAAAAAAACTGCTTTTGGCTATAATATAAAGAACAAATCATCCGATAAATAAAATATAAGTTATAATGAATAGTTAGACAGGTGGTGGAAATAATGCGTGTAGATGCATATAACAAAATTTCACAGGTATATCAGACGAGTGCAGTGAAAAAGACAACAACATCAATAGGTACTTCGGCATCGGACCAGCTTGAAATTTCAAGGACAGCCAAGGATTACCAGATTGCCAAACAGGCGGTTTCAGGTACTCAGAATATACGAACCGATAAGGTAAATGAAATTAAAAACCGGATTGAATCAGGCAATTATAATATCAGCATGGAAGAAGTGGCTGATAAAATGGTAGAAAGCTATTTTGAAAAATTAATTTAGCCTGGCAAAGACAGAGTATTCTATAGGAAAAGAGGGTAGTCTCAGGTGGCAAGCTTAATAGAAGAACTAATTCATACTTTAGGACAGGAGTATGAGATTTACAGGCAGATGATTCCCATTGCAGAGCAAAAGACTAAAATTATTATCAGTAACAGCCTGTTGGAATTACAGGATATAACCAATCAGGAACAGTTCTTGATTGACAGTGTTCATAATCTGGAGCGAAAACGGGAAGAGGTTGTCAACAATATCGGTACCGTAATTAACAAGGATCCTCGAACCATTAATATCCGGACAGTTATCCAGATATTAGAGAAACAACCAATAGAACAAAAGCAACTTTCCGAAATTCACGATAATCTAAAAAAGACAATTCAAAGACTTGTTGAAATCAACAATCATAACAAATCGTTAATACAGCAATCCCTAGAGATGATAGAATTCAATATGAATTTTATTCAGAGTACAAGGATGTCACCGGGGAATCTCAGCTACAACAGGGGCGCTTCACAAATGGATATGCCCTCTTTGCAAACAGGGATGTTTGATGCAAAGCAGTAGCACAGAAGAAACTAAGGCAGGACAGGTGAAATTCTATGAGTTTAATGAGCAGTTTGTATATAGGCGTATCCGGTCTGGGCGTCAGCCAGAATTCTTTAAATACCACGGCGCATAACCTGGCCAATGTGGGTACGAAGGGTTATGTCAGGCAGCAGGCGATTCAGGCTGACAGCACTTATCTGAATTGGGGGGTAACCAATTTATCCACGCTTCAGACAGGATTGGGCGTTAACATCGCCACCGTAAGACAAGTCAGGGACATATTCCTGGATAAAGCATACCGCCAGGAGGTTGGCAGGCAGGGCTTTTATGAAGTACAGTATGAGGCGGTACAGGAAGTAGAGAGTATGTTCGGAGAAATGGAAGGCGTGGCTTTCCAGAAATCACTGAACGATTTATGGACTTCTCTGGAGGAGTTGTCCAAAACTCCCGGGCAGATTGAAGCCCGTGCCTCCGTTGTCCAAAACGCGGAATCTTTCCTGAAGCGGGCAGATATCATACAGGAACAGTTAAAAACATATCAGTTAAATTTAAATACCCAGATAACGGATAAGGTTAGCAGGGTGAATGAGATTGCAGAACAGGTCCAGACTTTAAATAAGAAAATAAGCCAGTATGAATCGAATGGCATAGAACATGCCAATGATTTGCGTGACGAACGGAATAATCTGCTGGATGAGCTGGGTCAGATTATACAGATTACATATAAAGAGAAACCAAACGGCGTTGTTACGGTCAATGCAGAAGGTGTTCCGCTAATTACCGAAGACAGCGTATTTAAAATGGGGACGGCAAAGGTCAGTGATTCCTCCAATCTTTTGAAACCGGTATGGTTAAGTTATGAAGGTGTTGATGTTTTTAATCTGGACAGACCGACGTCTACTGCGGATAATACTGATGTAGGTTCCTTAAAGGGACTACTGGTTTCCAGGGGAGATGATACAGCTAACTTTACCGATATGTTAAAGGACCCCGACGAATACAATAAAACAATTAATACTTCTGTAATCAAGACGGTTCAGGCTCAGTTTGACCAGTTAATTCATGGAGTAGTTACCGCGATTAACGACATCTTAAGCCCCAATAAAAAGGTTAGCAACAGCAGCGGCACGGACAGTATTACTATCCTGGACAGGGAAAAGGCACCGGTGGGTATGGATAAAAATTATACCATGGGTGAAGCGTTGTTTAACAGGAAGACGGTAGACCGATACAGAGAACCCACTGCGGCTGAAATGGCGGATTACGGACTTACGGCGGATGACAGGGTATATAATGAAGAGGATTATAACGATAACTATACTCTGTTTACCTTGGGACAGATCGAGATTAATAAGAATATAAAAAGTAATTATTCGCTGATTCCTTTAAGTTCCAACAGCCGTACCGGTGAAGTGGATGTAAAAACTGCAGAAGCCCTGGTTGCAAAGTGGAAGGAACCCTTTGCCACACTCTCGCCGAATACCCTGACCAAGAACACTTTTAAAGATTACTATACGGCGTTTATTGGGGATATTGCCACCAGAGGGGAACAACTTAAGAGTATCAGCGATAACCAGGCTACACTGGCCGGTAATGTCGATGATCAGAGACAGCAGACTTCAGGAGTATCTTCTGATGAAGAACTAACCAACCTAATTAAATACCAGCATGCCTATAACGCATCATCCAGATATATTACCGTTATTGACCAAATGCTGGAACATATCCTTTCCACACTAGGCAGATAAAGGATTATTATTGAGAAAACAGAGGTGAAAACATGCCATCTACTTTTTTTGGACTGAATATAGGAACTACTGGGTTATATACCTATCAGGCAGCTTTAAATACCACAACCCATAACATAACTAATACGAAAACAGATGGTTACACCAGGCAGGTACTAATACAGAAAGCCGGTGAACCCATTAAGGTAAACAACAGTTACGGTATGGTTGGTTCCGGTGTTGATGCCACTGCTATCGTCCAGATCAGAAATGATTATTACGATTTAAAATATAGAAAAAGCAATAACCTATTTGGTGAATATTCCGCTAAGCAATATGCCATGACAGAAATTGAAAATTATTTCAACGAAGTAACAGTAGACGGATTTACCACTTCCTTTAACAAGCTTTTTACCAGCATGCAGGAGTTGTCCACCGATTCGGCTAATTTGACTAAAAGGACCCAGGTAACGAATTATGCCCAGAATCTGGCGGATTATTTTAACAGTATGGCTACAAGTTTAAAAAGCGTACAGGAGGAGTGCAATTTTGAGGTAAAAAACCAGGTGGACAGGATTAATTCCCTTGGACAGCAGATTGCTACCTCAACAAAACAAATTAATGTACTGGAAGCCAGCGGCGGTACCGCGAACGATCTGCGGGATCAAAGGCAGTTGTTACTGGACGAGTTATCGAGTATCGTGAATATTTCCTATGACGAGCAGGTTGTCGGCAGTGGTACCGGAGTTACCAGTTTTACGGTTAAGATAGACGGTCAGACTTTAGTAAGCACCAATGAATATAATACATTAATGGCGGTTCCACGGACGGAAAAAATCAACCAGAATGACGTAGACGGATTATATGACATTGCCTGGAGCAACGGGAACACCTTTAATACAAATAGTAACTCTTTATCCGGTTATTTAAAATCCCTCGTAGAAGTAAGAGATGGAAATAACAATGAAAATCTGCGCAGTACTCAAAATTCCGGAACTGCAGGCAGCACTACATTGACCTTAGCAAAGACCAATATTGATGCCATAGAAAAATTAAATATACCGAAACAGGGAGTAATTACAATCGGTAATGAAGAATACACCTACAAGGATTTTGCTGTGGTATATGACAGTGCAACGAATACCAGCAGTTATACGTTTACTTTGGATAAACCCCTGACTCATAATGTAACGAATGAGCAAATTTCCATCGGCGACAGCATTGACTATAAAGGAATTCCTTATTATATGAGCCAATTGAACCAGCTTGTCAGAACTTTTGCAAAAGAGTTTAATACTCTTCATAAAAGCGGAGTGGATCTAAACGGGAATCCGGGAGAGGATTTCTTTAATGCTTCAAGCCGAGTTGACCCGGTTACCGGTGATAATATAGCGTTTGGAAGTTACGAAGCTTACTATGACCTTACGGCAGCTAATTTTAAAGTTACCAATACCATATACAATAATCCCAGCAAGATAGTAACCGGCAGTGAAGTTGAAAACGGAGTTGAGAAAAATGATATTCTGAAAAAACTGCTGGCGTTAAAGGATGACAAATCTATGTTTAAACAGGGCACACCGGCTTCCTTTTTTCAGACGCTGGTAGCAGAAATCGGAATTGATGCCAAGAAAGCTAACAACTTTGTTAAAAATCAAGGTGATATAGTGGACATGGTTAAGAACCAGAGATTATCCGTTTCCGGTGTGGATGAGGATGAAGAAGCCATGAACCTGGTAAAATTCCAGAATGCTTATAATTTATCGGCCAAGGCAATTCAGGTCATGAATGAGATATATGATAAATTAATTAACGGTACGGGTGTCTAAGCCTGAAGAGATTTAAATGAAAGGAAGCCAGAGCAGATATATGCGGATATACATTATGGCGAAGGGGTAAGTTTGAAAGAAAAACATTTTCAAACTACTTATTAAAGCAGTAACGCAGACACATCTGCGTTATGCAGGAGGGTAAAAATGAGAATTACAAACCAAATGATAACCAATAACACGATGAACGGCATTAATAGAAATAAGAATAATCTCTCATTATTAGATCAACAGTATTCTTCCGGCAAAAAAATCCAGCGGCCTTCCGAAGACCCAATTATCGCTGTCCGGGCTTTAAAGTTAAGGACGAATCTTGCGGAACTAAACCAATATTACGAAAAGAATATTCCTGATGCAAAATCCTGGATGGATGTAACAGAGAGTGCCATGACAAATATCAACGATATTCTGACGCTGATTAATAAAGCCTGCGTACAAGGGGCCAGTGATCCTCTGGAAGTGAAAGACAGAGACAGTATTGCTAAAAACCTGAAACAATACAAAGAACAGATATACCAGGAAGGCAATGCAAATTATGCCGGAAGGTACGTATTTACCGGATATAAAACGGATACCAGCCTTATATTCGGGGAAGCCTCTTCCAAACTGGAATATAACATCACAGAGAATTTTACCGGCAAAGATATTGAGAGCATTTCCAAGGTAACGGGCACCTACTCCGTTGATGATTACGACCCCAGCAACAATTACAGCCAGTCCCCGGAGCTAAAGTCCGCATACCGGATCAGGCTGTCCTATGATAATGTGGATGCGGTACAGGCGGATGGTGTTACACCTGTTAATATAAGTGGTTCCTTGAAGGTTCTGGATAAAGACGGAAATCCAGTTACACCACTCCCTGCTATCACTACGGTAAGTATAAATGATCCAAATGCTTATAAGCCAACTACCGGCATCAATTATATACCTGAAACCGGAGAGCTGATATTGTCCCAGGACGCTTATGATGACTTAAAAACAGCCTCCAGTATTTCAGTAGATTACCCTAAGAAGAATTTTAAAGAAGGCGAATTAAGACCGGAACATTATTTTGACTGTACGACCCATGAATCCGGTGCACCTGCTACAGAGATTAAAACGTATAAAAAACAAGACCAGGATATTCAGTATGAAATTAATTTTAATCAGAAATTGACAGTGAATACGCAGGGCAGTGACGCCCTTCAGCATGATATTGGCAGAGATATTGATGAAATCTTACAGTCAGTTCAGGATGTTGTGGCTACAGAAGCCAAAATTGCAGAAGTAGAGAAAATGCTGGAAGACCCCAATTATGCCACCCAGACTGAACAGTTAAATAAGTTAAAAACCCAGCTGGAAACAGAGCTGACTCTTAAAAACAGTATAATGCAGAAGAAGTTCGGAAATGGTATTACGGATTCCTCCAATGCACAGAATACCTTGAATGTAGCCGTGGCCGATCTGGGAAGCCGTTATGTAAGACTTGAACTTACAGAAAGCAGATTATCCGACCAGCAAGTGGACTTCACAGATTTGATGACTACGAATGAGGATGCGGATATGGTGGATACTTATATTAAATTAAGTTCAGCCGAAGTGATTTATAACGCGTCGCTTTCCGCCGCTTCGAAAGTGGTGAAAAATACTTTGCTGGATTTCCTGTAAAGAATAGAGAATAAAGAATAAATACAATCAGTTTTATTTTTTAGAGGATAATCAATCAAGCCGCCGGAGAGGCTTCTAAATAGCAGAAATATCAGAAGGGAGAAAGAATGTTAGTCAAAACGAAGTATTTTGGGGATATTGATCTGGAAGAGGAAAAGATCATAACTTTTGAGCAGGGAATTATGGGGTTTGAGGGTTTTAAAAGATATACGATCCTATATGATATCGAAGGAGAGAGCAAACCGGGTATATCCTGGCTCCAATGCCTGGATGAGCAGAGCCTGGCATTGCCGGTTACTAATCCATTCTTAATAAAAAATGACTATAATCCGGTGGTGGAAGATGAACTCTTAAAACCAATCGGTGAAATAAACGAACAAAACCTGATTATCCTGTTATCCCTTACGGTGCCGTCTGATATGACCAAATTGTCGGTGAATCTAAAAGCGCCTTTCATCATTAATTCAGACACCAGAAAAGGCTGTCAGATTATAGTTGAAAATCAGGATTATGAAATAAAGTACAATGTTTATAATATACTGAAAAAGCTTAAAGACGAGAAGGGAGAGAAGTAAATGCTGGCCCTTACGCGAAAAATAAATGAATCCATTATGATCGGCAATGAGATTGAGTTATCCATTTTAGAGATCAAAGGCGATCAGGTGAAGGTTGGAATCAGTGCTCCTAAATCAGTTCCTATCTACCGGAAGGAGATCTATATCCAGATACAGGAAGCGAATAAAGAAGCGGCTGACAGTGCTGCTTCGCTGGAAGATTTAAAAAAATTATTTCCATAAATTTTTCATAAAATTTCCTTATGTCCATTTAAGCATTATGCTACGAAAAGCGATTTAAAATATTGCTGTGAAATCATATATAGCCTGAATCGGTAATGAGTTTTATTTATTCAATCAGAAGATAAAATGAATCGGTTTGCAATTCAGATTACGGAGTGGTGATAAATCAAAAAATATGCCGGTTAATGCCAGTAACAGCAAGGAGGCTGATCTGGAATTAACCGGATAAACAGGCTTTTTGTAAGTATAAATTTTTTAACAAAAATGCCGATATATAAGCTAAATACAAAGGAATGGGATAAAAACCCACATCACATGGAGGTGGCACTATGGCGATTGATAACATTTCAAACGCAACAATATCATTAACGGACTATAAGACAGAACAAAAAGTACAGTCCGCTGCATCAGTTCAACAGGTAAAACCAGTAGAAACAAATGCTGTGACTGCCAAAACTTATACGGATAAACAGGACAGCGCAAGAGAAGAGGAAAAAAGGGACGCGCAGGCAAATGCAAACCGATTGAAAAGTATCCTGAACGAAACGAATAATAAGATTAAACCAACAAGAACCCGCTGTGAATTTTCCTATGTTGAGGATGTAAACAGAGTCTCCATTAAGGTCATGGATATTGATACCGATAAAGTGATTAGAGAGATACCGCCGGAGGAAACCCTGGAAATGCTTCAAAAGCTATGGGAAGTTGCCGGGCTGCTTGTAGATGAAAAACGTTAGTATACCAAGGAGGAGGCAGGAGTATGGGAAATATAAGGCTGTCGGGAATGATATCCGGCATGGATACCGATTCTATAATAAAAGAATTGGTGAATGCGCAGAAACTGAAAAATAAGAAGACTACCGACAAATTGACCTTATCCGAATGGAAAGAGGATAAGTGGAAAGAATTAAACACAAAACTGTTTAATCTGTATAAAACCAGTGTAAGTAAGATGAGAATGCAGGGTAGTTATTTGACTAAAAAAATTTCGTTATCAGATGAAAGCATCGCTAAGATTACTGGCAGTACAAATGCACCGGAAGGGTCACATAAATTATCCGTTAATGAACTTGCCAGTGCACAGTACGTTACAGGAGGAAAGCTGGCAACTACGGCGAAACCAAGTTCAAGTCTCACTACTCTTGGAGTAGATGCTGGTACTGTAATAGAAATAACGAATGGATCAAAGAAAAGTAATTTGGTTGTAACGAGTTCTACCACGATCCAGGATTTTGTAAACACCTGCAATGGGGTTGGCCTAAATGCAAGCTTTGATGAAAAAAACCAGCGTTTTTTTATAAACTCTAAAACCAGCGGGGCAGATTCGGCGTTTTCCATAAAAACCGGAAGCCTTTCTTCGGACGGAATAAATGCTTTAAACGATATTAACTCCTTGGTAGGCCTCTCTGGTCTTACTTCGGCTCAGAAAAGTGAAGTTACGGCTGCTTTGACTGCACTGGAAGGACCAAAGGACTCTGGAGAAGCTGCCGCCTATCAAGCAAAATTATCAGGCTGGTACCAGCAGGCTCTGAATGGACAAATTGGTGATACGGATGAGGCTAAAGAGAAAATCAAAGCAATTAATACTTTGATTAATTATACAAAAACGCAGAATTCGAAGGAAGCTGCTACAGAAGTTAAAAAAGATATTGGTATAAGTCTGATCGCTGGCGTGGCAGGAAGTACGGACGAGGAAAAACGGAATACGGTAGTAGAAAATGCAATATTGAAGAGGCATGCCGAACGGTTGGGGAAGGATATTACAGACGACGAAGTTAAAGCAGCCGCGGCTGAGGAATATGGAAATTATGTTCAGAGTGATAAAGATGTATATTTTAATCAGCTGATACAAAAAGAGTATGTATCCACTGAAGTATATACTGACGGGGATGGTAATCCGGTTCTTGACGAAGAGACGAGTGAGCCTCTGACAAAAGCACAGTATTATCAGAAGCAGACGGAACTTAAGGCTGCTGATTATAATAGTGCTGAAACTGGTGCAAGCGGAATTTTGTTAAGCAAATTGAGCGTTTATACAGTTGCAGTATCACCTACTTCGGGAGACTCGCCCCTGTCCAAAATCGGACTTGGTGAGATAGATGGTTTGGGTGATATTATAGCCGGTGACAGTTCAAAGTTGTCGGTAAAAAAGGCAAGTGATGCGGAAATAAACTTAGACGGTGCCACTATTACAGCTTCTACCAATAGTATTACAGTGAATGGACTTACCATCAATCTATTGGGAAAGACACAAGCAGGCAAAGAGTTAACGATAGATGTGGCAGCTAGTAAAGATGATAATTATGAAATGGTTAAGGAATTTATTAATGGTTACAATGATATATTAAAAGAAATGAACAATTTGTATTATGCAGCTTCAACCAGGGAATATGCTCCTTTAAGTGATGATGAAAAAGAAGCAATGACTGAGGAACAGGTAAAAAAGTGGGAAACCAAGATTAAGGATTCTATCTTACGCAGGGACGATTCTCTGGGAGCAATGATAGAAACCATGAAATCAGCCATGATGAGCAATTATACCACCTCTTCAGGTAAGACTTATAGCCTGGCCAGTTTTGGTATTGTCACCTCAACGGACTATACAGAAAAAGGTCTTCTTCATATATATGGAAATAAAGATGATGCAACATATCCGGATGAAAAAGATAAGCTGAAAGCTGCACTTACAGACGATCCGGAAGGGACAGCGGAAGCTCTTGCGGGTATCTTTACGAAACTATATGATAATATGTATAGTAAATTTAAATCCATCCCAAATGTCAGCAGTGCGAATACAGCCTTTAATGATAAGCTTCTCGACAACGAGCAGGCGGCCTATAAGAAACGTATAAAAGTGCTGGAAGATAAATTAACAGCAATGGAAAATAAATATTATAAACAGTTCTCAGCAATGGAAAAAGCTATGGCGAAACTGCAGTCTCAAAGTAATTCCCTGGCAGGTCTGTTGGGAAACTCAAATAAATAAATACAAAAAGTAGTGATTCGTTTTGCGTTATGCGAAAAGTATATAAGTTGTAAGGAGGAAGAAAGATGCCGATTAATGCTGCAATCGCATATCAAAATAATAAAATTAACACAGCAACACCAGCAGAGCTTACTCTTATGCTTTATGAAGGAGCTATAAAATTCTGCAATATAGCAAAAGTAGGGTTGGACGAGAAGAATATAACTAAAGCAAATAACAATATCCTTAAGGCTGAGAATATCATTACTCATTTAAGGACAACGCTTGATTTTGCTTACCCGGTAGCTCAGGAATTTGAAAAAGTATACCTGTATATTTATGACGGACTAGTAGAAGCCAATATTAAAAAAAATGGGGAGAAACTGGAAGAGATAATTGATACGATCAGAGAAATGCGGGATACCTGGAAAGAAGTTATGCACCGGGCTAAGGAAGGTTAAAAGGTAAGAGTGGTGGAGAAAAAGGCGTATATTAATATATTGATGGATATATTGGAGAAGAAAGCGGAAATATTGGACGGACTTCTTGATCGTACTGCCAGACAAGATGTATGCCTTGGAAGTCAACTGCCGGACATGGATGAATTTGCGATTCTGGTGGATCAGAAGGAAGAACTGATAGAGGAGCTGAATCGGCTTGATACCGGTTTTGAACGGATATACGACAATGTGAAAGAAGACTTAGACTTAAATCGTAATCATTACCAGAAAGAAATAGAGAAGCTTCAGGAACTAATTAAGAACCTTTTAGATAAAGGGATGAAGCTGCAGGTTCAGGAGAAGAAGAATAAACTAAAACTTGAACTATATTTTTCAAAGAGTAAAAAGGAAGTAAGAGTATTCAAACAAAGCAACCGGAGTGCAGCCAGTTATTACAATAATATGAATAGTGAAAGCAGCGGTCGTTCCTATTTTTTAGACAAAAAAAATTAAAAAAATATCTTTTGTACTAAAGTATTATTTTTTTAATCCGATATATATTTTGAACGCAGTAATAAATCTGTACCGTAATCTGGAGCGTACGGCCTGGTTGCCGCCTACAGACATCTTACTGCTAATTAACAGTAGCACGGATGCTACTAAATATTCAAGGAGGAATTACATATGATTATTCAGCATAATATGGCATCAGCCAACACCAACAGACAGTTAGGTATTACTACAGGACAACTTGCAAAATCAACAGAAAAATTATCATCAGGTTACAGAATCAACCGTGCCGGAGATGATGCTGCCGGTCTTTCCATTTCTGAAAAGATGAGAGGACAGATCAGAGGTTTACAGCAGGCTTCTACTAATGCACAGGATGGTATTTCTTTAATTCAGACAGCAGAAGGTGCTTTACAGGAGACACACTCCATTCTGCAGAGAATGAGAGAGTTATCTGTTCAGGCTTCTAATGCTACCAATGTTACAGCAGACCGTCAGGCTATTGCTAAGGAAGTAAGAGCATTAACTTGTGAAATCTCCAGAATTGCTACTCAGACAGAGTTCAATACCATGAAGCTGTTAAGCGGTAAATTAACAGATAAAAAACTTCAGATCGGTGCTAATGGTGACCAGAACATTAAGCTTTCTATCTTAAACATGAAGCCTAGCCAATTAGGAATTAACTCTAAGAATACTGCTGGACTTACCGATGATAATGTTGCAAAAGTAATATCCAAAGGATCTTCTGATTATGCTGCTATTACAGCAACAATCTCCATTATTAACAAAGCGATTACAGATGTATCCAGCCAGCGTTCTAAGTTAGGTGCATTACAGAACAGACTTGAACATACAATTGCTAACGCTGATAACACAGCTGAAAACTTACAGGCTGCTGAATCCCGTATCCGTGACGTTGATATGGCTAAAGAAATGGTACAATACTCCAAGAACAATATTTTACAGCAGGCTGCTCAGTCTATGCTTGCACAGGCTAATCAGTCCACTCAGGGTGTTTTATCATTACTTCAGTAATTATTAGCAATATAAAGGTTAGCCTTCTGGCTAACCTTTATATAATAAAGAATATTTTGTTTGAATATGAGGGCATAAAGAGTATGCTTTGTTATTTGTACAGAATTGAGGAGGTATTTATGGAAAATAGAGTTGACGATATTGTAAAGCAGTTGGAAGATGCGGCCCAAAAACTACATGTGCAAAAAAGAAAGGAAGCTTACGGGGTTATAAATTCAGCCGCCGGTACGCTTTTTTTATTTTTAGAGGAGGCAGCCGGCAGCGAAATAGGTAAGATAATGCTTCCAAAGATAAATATGGCGCTGCAACAGTGCCTGGAAGCAATGGAACAAAAAGATGATGTCCTTGCAGCCGACGTTATTGAGTATGAAATAATTCCGCTGTTATTACAGTTGGAGGCTGCAAAATGAGAATGGCTGATAGTGCTATATGGCAGGAAAATTTGAACCGGTTAAAGCAATATAATCTATATTTATATGAAGAACTTAAGCTTGCCTGGGAATCAGCTTGTGAAATGGAAGAAGATAATGATTATGGGGATATAGACACTTCCAAGGATGGACAGAGAAAATCTCTACTTGTGGAGAATATTGAAACCAAGGATGGGGGTATTACCTATCATATAACCTGTGAGGGAAGACAGGCTCGGTTAAACAGCCTTTACAATCAGAAAAGAGAAGCGGAGAGATGGGCTGAACAATATCGCAGCACAAATGCACATCAAGTGGTTGTATGCTTTGGTCTTGGTAATGGAGTTTGTATTAGCGAATTGATAGAACGTATATTGCCGGATACTGTATTAATTATTATTGAGCCGGAGAAGAAACTACTTTTGGAGTTACTTCGGGATTTTGAATATCGGGATGTCTGGGAGCATAAACTGCTTCAGCTCTTTGTTGGGCAGCAGTGTGAAGAAGCCTTTCAACAAGCTTTGAGTTTAACTGTGGACTGGACCAATGTAGATACTCTGCAGTTTGTCCACCATCCACAATATGATCTGCTATTTCCGGAAGCTTACAAGCAATATTTTGATTTATATATGGACTACCGTAATCTGGTGGTGGTCAATCATATGACAGAGAGAGCAATTGGCAGAAAAATGAGCAATAATATATTGACAAACCTCGCTTACTGCAGCAATGCCTGTCTTATTACGGAAGTAGCAAAGGAGTTTGATACCAATTTGCCTGCGGTGATTGTATCTGCCGGCCCATCCCTGGATAAGAATCTGCTGGAATTAAAAAACCTGCGGCAAAATGCGTATATTATAGCAGTAGATACAGCGGTTAAATATTTATTGAATCAGGATATATATCCAGATATCATTGTTACACTGGATCCGGAGAAATCCATACATCACCTAAGTGATCCAAGGTGTTTTTCTATTCCTCTGTTTTGCAGGGTAGAAGCAAATCCTCTTATACTGAAAAATTTTCAGAAGCTGGTATTCTTTAATATGGAGGGGTATTTCACAACTTTGGTTGATAGAATGAATAAAGTGACGGATGCCTGTAATTCCGGAGGTTCGGTTACAACAGGAGCCTTTTCCGTATGTGTAACAATTGGATTTCAAAGCGTGATTTTGATAGGGTCTGATCTGGCATATCTGGATGATAAGACCCACGCCGGCAGCCTGACTGTAGATGTGGCAAATACGGCAAGATATCTGGTGAAAGTTGAAGATATATATGGCAATATTGTTCAAACCCGCTACGACTGGTATGTTTATCTAAAGTGGCTGGAAGATGCGGTGAAGAGGTATAATAAGATTCGGGTCATTGATGCTACTGAAGGGGGAGCCAGAATACACGGCACAGAGCTTATGGCACTGAGTAAAGTAGTTGATGAGATTAATGAACAGATTACAATACAAAAGAGGCTGCCTGAATGTAAGGAAAGCTTTTCGAAGGAAGTATTTAAAGTTCTTGAGGAGGATGCTTTGGCACTGGATGGAATTATTGTCCGTCTTCAGGAAAACAAAAAGTACGTGAAAGAAATTTTACAGACCATTGGCAAAGGAAAATCTCCAAGAAAAACTCTTTTGGACAGGCTGTCAGATAATAACAGCTGGATAGAGAGTCAGTCAATTTATACCCTGATAGACGGAGATATCATAAATGAAACCTCTGAAGACGTCATAGGTCTGGTAAATGATAAGGATAGTTCTTTTGCTGCAGACAGGAAGGTATTTGAGCGGGCCTTAAATCTGTATGAAGAAATGCTTAAGTCTGCAGAGTCAATGCAGCCGAAGCTTAAAAGCCTGACGGAAGGGAGATAAGTGTTATGAATATTCTGGCGATTATACCTGCAAGAAGCGGTTCTAAGAGCGTTCCGCATAAAAATATGCGCTTGCTTGCGGGAAAGCCCATGCTTGCCTATTCATTAGAACATGCAAATCAGTCCAAGTACATTAACCGCATTATTCTGGATACGGACAGTGAAGTTTATGCAGAAGCCGGAAAAGGCTTTGGAGCGGAAATACCCTATTTGAGACCTGCGGAACTGGCTGGGGATACTTCTCTTGATATAGATGTATTTTATCATTGTTTGAGTTGGCTTAAGGAAAGAGAGGGATATATTGCTGATCTTGTTGTACAGCTTCGCCCTACCTATCCTATCAGAAATATTGCGGATATTGATAAGATGATTGAAGTACTTATGGAAAATAAGGAATATGACTCAGCACGGACAATTGCCCCGGCTAAGGAAATTCCATATAAAATGTGGCACCGTTCGGAAGCGGGCAGAATTACTCCTGTCATACAGGACATGGGTGAGTGCTATAATATGCCGAGGCAGGAACTGCCAAAAGTTTATTATCAGAATGCTTGTATTGATGTGGTACGGGGTAGTGTGATTCTGGAAAAGAAATCTATGACTGGAACAAATATTTATGGCTATCTCATGGAGAAAAATTATGATATTGATACGGAGGAAGAACTGGCAGCGGCAGCGGCTTATCTGGAACTGAGGAATGGCGGTAAAAAGCTGGTGGTAGATATCGATGGAGTTATAGCCAGGCTGCATCCGGAAAATAAGTATGATGCTGCTCTGCCCAATGAAGAATTTATAAGGATTATTAATCAGCTTTATGATTACGGTAATGAAATTGTACTCTTTACTGCCAGAGGCTATGTTACAGGACTGGATTGGGGAAAGACTACAGAAGAACAGCTGATACGCTGGGGAGTACATTATCATAGCCTGCATTTTGGAAAACCGAATGCGGACTATTATATCGATGATAGAATGCTGGGAATGGAAAAACTAATAGATTATTTTGGAATTATATAACACTGATAGTAAATGCAATCAATTTACATACATTTTCCAGTTTTTAAGCTAGGGAAGGTGCTGGCAAGCAGTGGTAAGGAGGCATATGGACACGGCGTTAGAGAGGTTAAGTGGTAAAATTTCCATATTAATAGGAAAGATAAGCCGAATGAATTATGGCTTCCGGATACAGAATTACGATGCAGCTCTAAGAGAGTTGTCAGAGGTGCTGGCTGGTCTGGATGATTTCTATGTAAAACTGAAAGAAAACAGGGAGTTTTTTGAAGCTTTGGATTATTCGCCTGAGATGGTTAATATATTGGAAAATTTAAACCTCATACTAAAGGCACAGGAGCAGGAGGATTATGTTTTAATAGGTGATCTATTTGAACTTTCCATAATACCTTTCCTGAAAGAGCTTCAGGGTTTGATAATTTCACAGGCAATGTCAGAAGCAAAAGAATGCGGTGGAATGTATCCCTATGATAGGGAGAAGGTGTATAAATCCATAAGCGGATTAATCTGTGATGAGAAGCAGAGACAGAAGCTCCTTGGAAGACTGAAAGAGGAAGGGGCTATATGCGCTCCGGGTTATAGAGTTGAATTTACTTCCTGCGGTGAAATGACAGTAGCTGTAAATACCGAAGAGAGAGAAAGATATTTTCACACTAACGGAGAAGTCAGAGCGGAGGCTCATCAACTGGCAATTTCGTGGTATAGGGAAGAAAAAGGTACCTACCTGGTATATGGCTTGGGGCTGGGATATCACATTGAAGAATTAGCACATCTGAGCGATGGTGTTTTGGTAGAGGTATATGAAAGTGATCCCAACATAATTCTGTTAGCCAGCGCATACGGTACGATTTCACACCTGCTGGGGCTGGCCAATGTGAAAGTTGTATATGATCCGGAGTTTACAGAATTGACAAGCAGACTGAATCATATCAAGGAGGATGAGGAACTGGTACTTCATTATCCATCCTTACTAAATATTCATGACAATAGAGTCCGTGAAAAGCTGGAGGAATACTTTGTACAGTTTAGCTCCGTAAGGAATCAGCTGCCGCTGCTAAACCAGAATTTTAGAAGTAATATCATGAACTATGATAGCAGTGCTGAAGAATTGGCAGATAAGTTTAAAAATCGGGATATATATATTGTGGCAGCCGGACCTTCTCTTGACAAGAACTGTCATTTGTTAAAGGAGAGAGAAACTGATAGCATTATTATTGCAACTGGAACCGTCCTTAAAAAGCTGTTATCTGAAGGAATACATCCTGATTATTTTGTGGTATCCGATGCTAATGCAAGGATTTATGCCCAGATAAGCGGATTGGAACAACTGGATATTCCTATGTTATTTCTATCCACTGCATACAAAGGCTTTGCAACAAGTTACCAAGGGAAAAAATATCTGCTGCTTCAGGAAGAATTTATACCAGCAGAACAATATGCCGGCCAAAAAGGATTTAAACTCTTTGAAACTGGTGGGTCGGTAAGTACGACGGCGCTGGATGCCGCTATTAAGCTTGGCGGCAAAAGGATTATATTTTTGGGGTTGGATTTGGCCTATACGGATAATTATGTACATGCTTCCAATACCTCCAGAAGAAATCTCACAGAATCAAAGGATTTAAGGGAAGTATTAGATATAAACGGAAAGAAAGTATATACCAGCCGTAGTCTTTTGATTTACAAGAAATGGATTGAGAGACATATTGGTAAATTTAAGGATATTGAATTCCTGAATGCAACCGAAGGCGGTATTCCTATAGAGGGAATGTGCAATGTAAAGTTAAGAGATATTTAGAATTTATATAGGAGTAATTGGAGGGAGGATAGGTTGAAAAAACGAACCCTTTTTTCAACATCCTGATTTGTACGTGCGCTTGGCGCACAGATGGGAGTTAAGATGAATTCAACCGATTTATTTAATAAATTATTTATTTTTGAAATGGCCAACAGCCACCAGGGCAGTTTAGAGCATGGGCTGGATATTATTAAAGCCATGGGGAGAATTACAAGAAAATACAATATAAAGGCTGCGGTTAAGCTGCAATATCGCAATCTGGATACCTTTATACATCCTGATTATAAAGAAAGAGAAGATGTGAAGCATATACCCAGATTTCTGAGTACACGGCTGGCCTGTGAGCAGTTCGCACAGCTTGTGGATGCTATACATGAAGAGGGTATGATAGCAATGAGTACTCCATTTGACGAGGATGGTGTTGAGTGGTGTATGGATCAGGGTGTTGATGTTATCAAGGTTGCCAGCTGCAGTGCTCTGGATTGGCCGCTTCTCACTACGATAGCAGCTACTAGAAAACCTGTTATCATCTCGACAGGAGGCAAAACCTTATCAGACATTGATAAGCTATATAACTTTTTTACCCATAAAGGCTGCCAATTTGCATTCTTACACTGTGTGGCTGAATATCCTGCACCCCTGGAGCAGCTTCAACTTGATTTTATTGACCGTATGAATCGCAGGTATCCTGAAATCACAATCGGATATTCCGGACACGAGAATCCGGAGGATAACGTCGTACCGATGCTGGCAATAGCTAAGGGAGCCAGAATATTGGAAAGACATGTTGGACTTCCGACGGAGACGATTCAGCTGAATGCTTATTCTATGAATCCGGAGCAGACGGATAAATGGGTAAAGGCAGCACTGGATGCTGGAAAAATATGTGAGATGAAAAAAGATGATACCAAGTACATAAGCCAGGAGGAGATCGATTCTCTACGTTCTCTTATGAGAGGTGTCTACTTAAAAAGACCGGTAAAACAAGGAGAAACGGTCACCCGGGAGGATGTATTCTTTGCCATGCCATGCAATGATAAACAGATGCCCAGCGGTGAATTTACAGATGGAATTATAGCCAGCAGAGATTACGGTGAAAATGAAGAGTTTCAGGAAAAGAAAAAGGTAACAGATATTGGACTGGTGCGAAGCGTGATTCATGATGCCAAGGGTATGCTGTATGAAGCGGGTATTGCGCTAGGAGAAGATTTTGAGGTGGAATTATCCCACCACTATGGAATGCAGCATTTTAGGCAGACCGGAGCAATCATTATCAGTATAATTAATCGGGAATACTGTAAGAAGCTTCTCGTTATACTGCCGGGGCAGAAACATCCGGTGCATGCGCACAAGGTTAAGGAAGAAACTTTCCAGCTTTTGTATGGGGATTTAACAGTTAATATTGAAGGAAACGATAAGGTACTTAAGCCGGGTGATATTCTTACAGTGCTAAGAGGAGAAAAACATTCTTTTACCTCTATAAAAGGTGCTATTTTTGAAGAAGTATCGACTACTCACATAATAAATGATTCCTATTATGAAGATCCTATTATAAGAAGGTTAGATCCGATTGAGAGAAAAACAATATTAAGAAGATGGTGATAAGAGATAAGGCAATGGAAACAAAAGATAAAACTAGTTTTCCATTGCTTTTTTTGAATTTTGTCAATGGGTTTTAAGTGAATTTCCAGGTCAATTCCATAATTCCACCTTTGTTTGTTAATAAAACGGGGAGTAATAAATATATGTAGTAAGCCAAAAAAGGAATTATAAGAGTAGAGTACTAGACTGTTAAGGTATACACGAATATTGTCGATATATCTATAAATTAATGAATTTCAAGGATGATCATAAATCACAATCAAGGATGATAATTAATGGTTTAAGTATGTTGAAAAAAGGATATAAATATCCGATTTGAAACGCGATAGTGATATATAGAGTCTGGAGAATTCATTAGAATTATCTAGGCTCTTTATATATATAAAACGAATAACGAAAAACCTAAAGCATTGAGGAGACAAAGATGAAAAAGGTTATAAATGAATTGAAATATTGGAGTCAGGTTTTGCTATTACCTATCTATGGATTATCATTTCTGTTTCCTCGCAATAAATATATCTGGCTTTTCGGCAGTACATTTGGCAGGCGTTTCGGTGATAATCCCAGGTATTTATATACATACCTTAAAAATGAACAAACAGATATCAGAGCTATATGGTTAACACGAAATGAGGAGGTTTTTCAAACTCTCAAAAATAATAATTTTGAAGTTTATATGTCGAATTCGTTAAAAGGATATTGGTACGCACTGAGAGGCGGAGTTTACATTTATGATAATTACTCTAAAGATATTAACTTTTGGCTGTCAGGAAATGCATTAAAATTTAACACTTGGCATGGTATCCCTTTGAAGATGATACAAATGGATAATAAATTTGATTTTGTTCGTCATCCTAGAAATACTATGTTAAAGTTAAGATGGTGCTTAAGAAGATTATCTGATGAAAAACCAACGGATTATGTATTAACCACAAGTGAATATTTAAAAGATATATTTGCATCTGCTTTCGCAACTAAAAATGTAGTGGTTAGCAGCTATCCGAGGGTTGACATGCTTAATGGAAATTTTAAGAATACTATATTAATGGCTTCGGAAAAAATAATATATGAGTCTATGTTAGAGAATAGAAAAAATAATAAATTAAATATCATCTATATGCCAACTTTTAGGGATAGTGAATTCGAATTTTTTGAAGTTATTCAAATTAAGGAATTTCTCGATTTTTTAATGAAAAATAATATGACTTTTTATGTGAAATTACATCCAAAATCAAAGAATTTACAAAAGTTTAAATCTATCAATCAAGGTAATTTGATTATAGTGGATAAGGATTCAGATCCATATACTTATTTAGGTTTAACCGATATGCTAATTACTGATTACTCTTCTATATATTTTGACTATTTAGTGACAAACAAACCTATTATATTCTTTTCGTATGACTTAAATACGTATCTGAAGGAATCACGTCAGATGTATTTTTCGTATGAAGAGATTACGCCGGGGCACCATGTTAATACCATGGAAGAATTAATAAATGCAATAAAAGATATATTAATTAATCATATAGATAATTATGTAAATGATAGAAAAAAAATTAAAAACATTGTATTTACGGATTGCGGTATAGTAGGCAGCCAAGCTTTAGCGAAAGCTATAAAAACATTATTATAAAAACAGTGAGAGTTCATTAATTGCAAGGAGGCATAATTTCTGTGTACGTTTACATTGAAAATGATGAGTTACAAAATTTTAGGAATAAAGAGGTGATTCTTTTTGGAGCCGGATCATGTGGCTTAAAATGTATTGAAGAATTTGAAAAAATTAATGCCAAAATAGTTGGATTCTGCGACAACAACAGATCGCGCCGAGGTGAAGAGATTAACGGGTATAAGATATGGTCACCAGAGGATATCGTTTTGTTTAAAGATATAACTATAATGATTACAAGTACATATGATGAAGAAATAAAAAAGCAATTAAAAGAAATGGGATTAACAAACTATAGAACAGTAAAGATAGGCGCTTTAAGAGATACATTACCGAAAGAGAAATTTTTCAAGCCTTTTATTACCGCAAAAGAGGCAAATGAATTTATATACAATGGGCTAATGGGTGATAATCCTTTTTTTGTGGGGAGATTTGGCTCCACGGAATTAGAGTGTTTAGTTGAATATTATTATCTCTTAGATAGAGTGAATGGCGGACAAGAAGATTATCACGATAATCTAAAGATGATTATAAGTGATTGGACGGGTTTCTTTCCTCCCACTAAAGAGCTAATGGACCGGTTTGCCAGATTATATATTGAAGATGCAAAGCAAATTGATTTGATGTGGAATATGTGGTTATCTCGTTTTGAAAACTTGATATACAAAGATTATATTCCTGAAAAACCATTAGCACTTTATGATGACACAGCTTTCCCTATTAATATTGAAAAACCATGGACAAAAGCATTGAAAGGAAAAAAAGTTCTAGTAATACATCCTTTCGAAGAATCGATTCAGGCCAATTATATAAAAAGAAATAAACTATTTGCTAATAGAGAGTTTATACCTGATTTTGAATTGATTATTTTAAAAGCAGTTCAAAGTATTGCGGGTACACAAACAGAGTTTGTAACATGGTTTGATGCATTAGAGCATATGGAGAGGCAAGTTGATAATATAGATTTTGATATTGCTTTAATCGGAGCTGGTGGATATGGCTTTCCACTAGCGGCATATGTTAAACGTATAGGTAAGAAAGCGATACACATAGGCGGGATGTTGCAATTATATTTTGGAATTAAAGGTAAGGCATGGGATAACATGGAAATCTATAATGAATTTTGGACTTTACCGATGGATACTGAAAGACCGGAGGGGTTTAAGAAAGTAGAAGCAGGCCGCTATTGGTAGTTTAATTATGATATATATAATATAGAACTTGAAGAAGGCTGCAAAGGAGTACGGAATGAAAAAATTATATATTATATATGGAGCTTCTGTCGGAGGGCAAAAGGTAGCCAAAACGTTACATAGTTTTGAAATAGAATTTGATTGCTTTATAGATAGTAATAGTAAAGTATGGGGTAAAACTATTTTAGGAAAAACAGTATATGCTCCCGATTATGTGTTGGATAAAGATTGTAGTATTATTATAGCTAGTGATGCCGGTTATTCAGCTATTAGGGAGAAATTAAGAAATATGGGTAAATCTGATGCTTGTATTTTAAAAGAAGAATTGATTCTTCCTAAAGTACAAGAAATGAACTCAGAAATAAATAATAGCGATTCTCTAAAATTTGAATACAAAAGTGAAGAAACCATTAATTTTACTAAGAATGTTTTTTTGGAGCTGCCGGAAGGATATCAATTAGGAGGAATTGAAAATTGGTCATATAACGTATCAAAGGGATTACAAAAAAAAGGAATTAATGCAAAGATACTTAGTCAAAAAAAGATTGATACGCCAGAGAAATGGAAGGATATTACTTGTGATAAATTCGATGGAGAATATTCTAATTTTAAAAAAGGTATCCTAGAGGTTTATGAGTATTTAGAGAAAAATTTACCTTGTACTTTATTACTTAATAAGCATCAACAAGTAATGTATGCGGGTTATCTATTAAAACAACATTACCCAAAGCTGGTAAAGATGTATTCTGTGGTACACAATGATTTAGATTCTTTATATGATCGGCACACTTATATGGATTCGATTTTAGAGGGTTATTTGTGTGTAAGCAAAAAGATTCAAAATGAGTTAAAAACAAGATATTATATTGCGGAGGATAGATTATTTAATAAAGAAAGTCCAGTCGTTTTTGATGATTCGAATACTGGAATAAATATTAATAGAACTTATTCAATAAGTAGAAAACAGCCTATTCACATTGCATTTGGTGCTAGATTGGAAAAAGAACAAAAAAGAGCAGACTTAATTATTCCTTTTATTGAAGAACTTGAAAAAAGAAAGTGTAATTATTATTTTGATATTGCAGGTGATGGAACATACTTACCCCTTTTAATAAAATATGTTGAGGAACATGCATTATATAATAAAGTTAGAATTCATGGAAAAATTGAGCATAATGTTATGAGACAATTTTGGTCTAGCGCTGATGTGTTTATCAGCTTATCAGAGATGGAAGGTTTGTCAATATCGATGATAGAGGCAATGCAGTGTGGTGCTGTTCCGATAATGTTTGAAGTAGCAGGATGTGATGAATTCATCAATAATGGTGAAAATGGTTTTATTTTATCTTATGAAGATTATATGGGGTTAGTTGATAAAATAGAATACTTGGAAACCAATAGACAACTGCTACCACAGATGGGTGAATATGGTATAAATTTAGTTAAAGAAAAATGCAATTTAGAAGATTATATTAATTATATATTTAATATGATTTCTGGTACGGTGTAAAGATTTAGGAATATACAAATTATCTGGTATCGGAGAATAAAATGCTAATTAAAAATAGTTTTAAACAGAAAAAGTTATTAGAAAAAGCAAATAATTTATATGGTGAATATTACCGGGATAATTTAGAACTGTTAAATGAATTATTAGCCTTCATAAGAAATGAATATGGTCAAATTGTGGTTTGGGGAGCTGGATTAAAAGGACAAGCATTCCTATCTCAATGTGATTTCTCTAATAAATTCATAGATATGGTTATTGATATGGATGAGAGAAAGCAAAACAAACAATTGATAACAGGACATATGGTTCGCGGGATTAACAGATTAGAGGTTGTAGATACAGTTATATTAGTCGTTAATGTCAATTATTATACCTCAATTTGCTTTGATCTTATTAATAGCGGATTTGATATAAAAAATATGAGAATTATCTGTCTGGATCATTTCTTACAAGGCAGGTATTCACTTAAGCAGATAAAGGACAATACTATTTGGGAAAGGAAAAGATACTATGATTAGTATTGTATTGCCCACATATAATGGAGAAAAATTTATTAGACAATCTATTAACAGTGTAATTAATCAAACATATAAAGAGTGGGAGCTAATTATTGTAAATGATTGTTCTACAGACGGTACCAATAAAATAGTAGAAGAATATGCAAAAAGCGACACTCGAATATCTGTTATCTACAATGAGGTAAATCAAAAATTACCAGCTAGTTTAAATATTGGTTTTAATCGAGCCAAGGGTGATTGGTATACTTGGACTTCTGACGACAATGTATTTAAGCCAGAGGCCTTAGATAAAATGCATAAAGAGTTAATGAATAACCAATCGATTGACTTTATTTTTTCCGATTATGCAGTAATTGATCCGGATGATTTTATATTGTTTGAAGTAAAAACTGGTCCCCAAGAGGAGATATTTTTAAAAAATAATATAGGTGCATGCTTCCTATATAAAAAAGAATTACATCAAAAGCTAAATGGTTATAATAAAGAGAAATTTTTAGTAGAAGATTATGATTTTTGGATCAGAGCTTATGAAAAGTATACATTTAAACATATGGATGTAAATCTTTATTATTATAGAATACATAATTCTTCTCTCACTGCCGAACGTAAAGATAGTATCAGAGCAGCAACAATACGACTATTAGAGGAACACTATCAAAATATACCAGTAAACAATAATAAACTTCGACATGATGTTCTTTCAACAATT
>JAEZSL010000007.1 GCA_023443925.1 Bacillota bacterium
CACACTGTCCTCTGCAATGGACAGCTGCCCGCTGCTGGCTTTTCCCTGCTGGCTGATAAAACTGTGTTCGATTATAATCAGGGATATATAGCCTCCCCTGGACTTTTCATCATAATAATCCAGGATATCCTGGCTTACCTTTCCATCCTGTTGTGATTTTGAAGTAGCCATAGGCGGCATAACTAAACGGTTGTTTAAAACCAGTGCTCCTGCTTGAAGCGGCGTTAATAACGATTTCATGATTGTATAACCTCCTGTTTTCGTAAAATTTACTTAAGAGTTCTTTCATACTTGGATCATTTTATATAATTTATAACATCCAGGTTTCTTTTTGGTATAAAATCTTTTTTTACAACAGCTTTATAGCCAAGGGCTATCCCATAATAAAGCTGGTACCCCTCAGGTATACCAAGTTTCTCTTTTTCACCTTCCTGGTCATAGAAGAATTTTACGAGCCCCAGCCAAACGGAACCAATCTCAAGACTTTCGGCAGCAAGAAGAATGTTCTCAATGGCAGCGGCACAATCCGCTTCCCAGGCAATACCGTCTTCTCTTCCGGATACTAATATTAAGGTAGGTGCATTATAGGTTACATTAAAAGCGGGATTAGAGCCCATCTTTTTAATCCATTCTATATCCGACTCAGCCATTGCTTCCCTGGTCTTTTCATTTATGTAGCGGAGAAAATCTTCATTTTGTATTACTGTAAAATGCCAGGGCTGGTCATTATGAGCAGTCGGCGCATAGATACCGGCTTCCAGAATTAAATCCAGACTTTCTTGGCTAATCTGTTCCGTTTTAAAGTTTCTGACACTTCTTCTGCTTTTTATTACCTTTAATACTTCATTCATATTAGCTGCTCCTTAAATATATTTTAGTTTCTGTATCAATTTCCATAATTATTCCACTAACCAGATTTAAATCCATGTTTTAATTCCATGTTATAACTCCAGTTATAAATCCATGTTTTAATTATAACTCCAGTTATAAATCCATATTTTAATTCCATAGTTCAAATATCATTGAACTATTTCAATATAGCACAATATGTGTTATAATTCAAGTATTACTTAAGACCATAAAATACATTTTGGAGGCTAAACCATGCATGAACTCTTTCATCCCTTAACAGAACAGCTATGTCTATCTACGGTACTGGATGCTCTGGGTGATCCGACCCGCCTTCAGATAATAAAAAGGCTTGCCAGACAAAACGAAACTACCTGTTCCAGCTGTAATATAGATTTACCTAAATCCGCTTTGTCCCACCATTTTAAAGTATTGCGGGAATCCGGACTGATCAATGTCCGGATCGACGGTAAGCAGCGTTTTCTCTCCATCCGGTATGAGGATCTGGAACAGCGCTTTCCCGGATTATTGGATTCGGTGATCCGAAATATATAAATATATTGCAAAAAGATAGATAAAAACCCCGGGCAAATAGAGTTTTTATCTATCTTTTATTATCCTGTTAATTATTGAAGAATCCCAAAGTACCTAACAATAATACCAGTACCGCAGAAATAATCTCCAGGTTCTTTGATAGTTTTACGCTTGTTATGTGCCTGCCGCAGACACAACCTGCTTTTATAAACAGAAAACTTGCTGCCGCACAGATTACCGGTGTAATGGACACCGGCATACCGGCAATTCCGGCACCGATTCCCATCCCCATGTTATTAACGCTTAATAAGATACCAACGAGCAAAGATTCCCGCAATTCAATTACTTTAGAATCATCTTTGTCGACAGCAGAAGGATCTCTGGTATAGGTTTGGGCTTCACCAATGTCTGATTTCAGGGCATTATAAAGCATATAAACCGCTAGAATAACAAGTACGGCACTTCCTATGATATCCGCCACATGTATTGACACAAGGCTGCCAAGTGTTTTGCCAATAAACATGGAAACCAGAGTACCGCAAAGACAAAGAATAGAAATAAAGAAATTGGAAGAGTTACTTATAATTACTTTTTTCACTCCATAGTTGAAAGCAATTATAAAACTGTCGGCAGTTGCCGCTAATGTCAGAAAGACAATCATTAAAATTCCCATAAGAAAACCTCTTTAATTTAGTCACCTATTATCTTATGCGAAAACTGTCGATAGGTTATAAAAATCTCCATTATTTTTTATATTACGTTCTTTATATCATTCTAGAAAAGTTCTATCCTTGGCATTCCCGAAACTCCTGGTATAAAAGTTCCTTATTCTCTATTATGTTTCTGCCTTCATATTTACCGTTACAGGTTAAAAACAAACTGCTTCTTTTGAGTGATATCCCAAGTTTTCTTAATGTTTCATGAGTAAGGGTCCCCTGCTGCCTGGCTTTGATTATCCTTTTAGCATAAGTCAGCCCAATACCCGGTATACGTAAAAGGGTTTCATAATCAGCTCGGTTTACTTCAATGGGAAACAGGTGGATATTCCGTATTGCCCAGCTTATCTTCGGGTCCAAATCCTCAGTAAGGTTGGGCTCCGTATCCGGCACCACTTCCTCCGGTGCAAACCCATAAAGTTCCATAAGTCTGTCCGCCTGATAAAGGCGCCTAACCCTCCAGGAAGGCGTAGACACAAAAGGCAGTTCATACCCCTTGGCCTCACGCATGTATTGAAATGCAGTATAATACACTCTGCTTAATTTGTATTTCTTATATAGAGCTTTGGATAGAACTAAAATGGTCCGATCCGTTTCACCGGTACTGCCTGCCATAAGCTGAGTAGTCTGGGAAGTTGCTGCCACCGGGTTATAATAGCTTTTATTCTGCCTGTTGTATTGAACAATATTGCTGATCTGCTGCATGGGTAATAAAATATTGGTTTTATTCTTCTGCTTTGCGATCATGTCATAGCCCGCATTTTTAGCAACTTCAATATTGATACTAAGGCGGTTCGCATAGGTGCTGGCTTTCTCTATTAAAGCAGCATCCACTCCCGGCATTATCTTGGCATGGAGATACCCATTATAATGATACTCCTTGCGGAGAATCCGCAGAGTCTCGATTATCAGTTCCTGGGTATAATCCGCATTCTTATAGATTGCAGACGTTACGAATATTCCGCTCTTATTTTTCCTTGCCTCAGATATAGATATCTCCGCCAGTTCCCTTGGGCTGTTACAGTAACAGGACTTATCTTCCCTCCCCGCCCGGCAGCCGCAGTAAGCACAGTTAAAGCTGCATTGATTTGATAAAAATACCTTGGGTACTTTAGGCAGGACTTGCCTGGATCGTATGTCCTGGAATATGGACGGATCCGGTATGCTTACTTCTTCTGCCTGGCCGGCGGCATTTGTCAATTCCGCATCAGCCACATCAAATCCTGCATCCTGCTGCATCTGCAACAGCTTATTCTCATAAGTCAATTTCTCCTTATAATTTATATGAATCATATACTTACTCCTTCAAAGTTCCATAACTATAATTTTTATTGTAGCTTTATTTTACCAGAACGCTTGTTCCTTGTCAAACAAATGTTCTGGTTATATTTTGATACATTCTGATGCCTCTACGATTTGCAACGAATAAAAAGAAAAACTGGTTACCGTTTTAACTAATTAATGCACTGTATTTACTATATCAATAGTCTTTAAAATACGCTTATAAGCCACGATGAATTAGAAAAAGGTATACCTCATTTCTATGCTGACTTAAATGATATCAAAGAATTACTAGCAAATTTTAAGATAGAACTCATAAAACATACAGAGTATTTCTACAATGACTTCAACCCATATAACCAGCGGAGAGAAAAATTTTATTATATTAATGCAATCTTAAAGTAAAGAAACTAAACACAATGGTCATTAAGATTGAATCAAATAATCACAAAAAAATAGGTTGATCCCTGTTCAGCCGTGCTAGTACTTTAAATATTATACATAAATATAATATTGCTAATTGCAAATGAAGTGCTATAATAACTAAATAGTGTTTTTTTAATTTTTAACATTGGAAATTTAATACTTTGATTTATAATAACTTTTATGTATTCTTAACTATATAAATTAAGGAGATAGTAAAAATGAGAAAGCTAATTGCCGGTATCAGTTTAATGTTTTTTGGTATTATTCTTTTTTGCATTTCTTATCTGCCTGTCAGTGATTACATGATCAAGCTCGGACAATGGAACACGCCGCCCGGAAAATTCATTACTTCACTAATAGATACAGGAGGATTTATGCCCTTTGCAGCAGGTATATGCCTTTTTATATGCGGCCTGGTTCTTCTGATCTGGGGCACTTTTGAAAAGTGATAGACTAGTTCTTGGGAGGAATAGAAATGAAAATAGGAATTTTTGATTCTGGAATCGGCGGAATTTCGGTATTATATGAAGCATTAAAAATACTGCCGGACGAAGAATATATATATTATGCCGATACATTAAATGTGCCATATGGCCCTAAACCAAAGGAGGAAGTTAAAAAGTATGTATTTCATGCCATAGACTTTCTTGTCAGCCAGAAAGTTCAGGCTGTCGTAATTGCCTGCAATACAGCAACAAGCGTTGCAATTGAAGCTTTAAGGGCAGCCTACCGTATTCCCATCATTGGTATGGAACCTGCCGTTAAGCCTGCAGTTGAGCTTAATAAAGACAGCACGAAAAGAGTACTGGTAACAGCAACGGCTTTAACTTTAAAAGAAGAAAAACTTAAAAATCTAATATCAAAGGTAGACAACCATCACATTGTTGATTTACTGCCGCTTCCGGAGTTAGTCCGTTTTGCGGAAAATCGTATATTTGAGGAACAAACTGTTTTAACTTATCTTCAAAAGCAATTAGCGGATTTTGAGATAAACAGATATGAAACAGTAGTCTTAGGCTGCACTCATTTTCCATTTTTTAAAGATGCTTTCCGAAAACTATTCCCGCCTCATGTCAGCATTATAGACGGAGCTGGCGGTACTGCAAGGAATCTATACAGAATCTTAAATGAGATGGATAGTTATATAGCGGGAAATGGCCGTATAACCTTCTATAATTCCGGTGTAAAAGTAGAGGATAACAATACCTTAAATAATTACAGGGAATTATTCCAAAGGTTGGATAGCCTCAGCCAGCAGAATAAACTAAAAAAACCAGGTGTAACAATGAAGGTATGAACCAAATTCGTTTTTACTCTTTACTCCAGAGGCTGACAAGCTCCGCCATGAATGCCATTGATAATAAAATAATTAAAGTAATCAAAGCACATGGCGGTTCTGCTTCCCCGACATTTCGGCCTCCTTATATCACTTAAAATACAATCTTTAGAATTTGGGAGGATACCAATGAATTACGGTTCTAAAAAACAGCAGCACCTCCTGTTTGCTGTAGTCGTATTATTCTGGTTCGCACAATATGTTTACATACCTTTTCAGACAACCTATCTGACTGCAAGAGCGGTCTCCGAAGCTTATATCGGAGGAATACTGGGTGCCTACGGAATATCCCAGCTGGTTATGCGGCTGCCCTTAGGGGTTCTGGCCGATTCGGTGGGAAGACATAAACTCTTTATAATGACTGGTACCGTCACGGCAGCCCTGGCGTCTTTGATACGCATTAATCTGCCGGATGGCAACGGCTTCTTTATCGCTAATCTGCTGTCCGGATTTGCTTCTTCTATGTGGATTTCCTATATGGTCATGTACACCGGTTTTTTTTCGGCAGAAAGTCAGCAGAAAGCCACCAGCAGAATTATAATGGCCAACAATCTGGGTATTCTCCTTGGCTTTATCAGCAGTACTATTTTGTATAAAACCTTTGGTATGACTTTTTTATGTATCCTCAGCACCGCTTCCGGCATGGCCGGCACCGCATTGGCCTTGCTGATAAAAGAAGGGCCAGGAAACTTGAAATCAAGCGGATCGCCGTTAAAAACCTTGGGAGTCCTGTTAAATAAGCGGCTTATTCTTTTTGCCTTACTTGCCTTAATACAGCAGGGAATCCAGATGTCCTCCACGATGTCCTTTACCACGCAGATTTTAAAGGATCTAGGCGCTTCCACCGCTATAATCGGATTTTCATCTATACTGTATATGCTTTCGGCGGTTAGTTTTTCCTATTTGGCATCCCATCGATGGTTTACCGGGAAAGGGCCCAGGCTTTTAGTCCCCTCCGTATTTATCCTGCTGGCGGTTTATTGTCTGCTTATACCAAATGTTACCCCTATTCTTCTTATCCTGATTCTGCAGACATTACC
>JAEZSL010000111.1 GCA_023443925.1 Bacillota bacterium
CCTGGAATTACTTCGAACGGATTCTTGAGAGTACGGATTTATTTTTATATGATATAAAAGCTGCCGATCCTATTCGGCATAAGCAGCTGACCGGAGCAGAGAATCATCTGATCCTGGATAATTTAAAAAAACTGTCAAAGGCAGGCAAGGAAATATGGATACGGGTTCCCTTCATTCCCGGTCAGAATGATGACCAAATAGAGGGGATTGCACAACTATTAAGCCCGTTAAAACCTGCAAAAGTGGAAGTGATGGCTTATCACAAGCTTGGTAACAGCAAATACGCCGCTCTTGATATGAAGAATGAACTGATTGATATGGAAACACCGTCGGAAGAGCAGGCAGATAAGGCAGCAGCAATTTTAAGAAGCTATGGTATAAATGCCAATAGAACATAAACGCAAAGGGGGATTCATTTTAATGCTTAATACAGAAAAGGTTTTAATGTCACCACGATATGAACAGAAGATTCAAAATCTCCATGAGGATAAGCTGAAAATAAATGACGTCAAAATTAAAGCTATGGGACACCTGGATTTTGATGACTGGGGATTTGTTTATTATCCGGATTTTAAGTTTGAAGTACGACCCAATCATCCTACCGGAATTGTATACGGCCCCCTTGCCATTGGGGAACATTTAAGAAGATTTTTCAATGAAATACCTAAATATATTAATAAAAACAGTGCTTTGGCAGGAGCCTGGATCGGTCCTATCACCAATTATGTACCAATTGCAATGGCGCCTGAAGATCAGCCGGAGGAGCTCCGTCAAGTCTGGGAAAAATATGACACCAGACCCGGTTTTGGCGGCATGAACCATTGTGCCGGAGATATTACCATCGGGTTAAGACTCGGCTGGGGCGGTCTGCTGCAGAAAATCAGATACTACAAGGAACTTAATAACCCGCAGGATACCGGATTTTATGACGGAGAAGAGCAGGTAGTGTTAGGGATGCAGGAATGGATAGCAGCCCTTGCCAGAGAAGCAGAGTTAATTTCTGAAAAGGAAATGAATGAGGAATTAAGGGAAAATTACCTGGAAATTGCCCGTGTAAATGAATGGCTTGTGAATAACCCGCCCCGTAGCTTAAGGGAAGCCTGCCAGTTTATTGCACATTTTCAGACCCTGGACCGCACCTATTTTGTAGGCGGTGCTTTAGACCAGCTGGATGAGTTATTAAGACCCTATTACGAAAAAGATATAGAAGAAGGCAGAGTAACAGACGAAGAGGCGGTATGGTATGTTGCCAGTCTGTTGTTTAACGATACACATTATTCCCAGATTGCCGGACTTACACCGGATGGCAGTAAAGATATGACCAGCAGAATGTCCTTTATTATTCTGGATGCCATGCATTTACTTAAGATTCCGGTTAACATCGCACTCAGGGTACACAAGGATGTAAATCCCGACCTGTTAAGACGGTCTCTGGAATATACCATTGAGGATGGCTCCGGTGTGGATTACTCCTTAAATGTGGGCTGTGAAGAAGGTTTTGCCAAAAACGGCTATCCCATGCAGCTTGCAAGAAAAAGAGCAAAAGTTGGTTGTAACTGGACCTGTATACCTGGAGAAGAATACCCGCTGCAGGATGTAACCAGATGCAATCTCGGCTTTGCCCTGCATCATGCCCTGGAGGATATCAGAAAAGAACCGTCTCTGGAAGCACTTTTTGACCGGTTCACTTATCATACAAAAGTTATTGTAGACAGTATTAAAAACGGTTATGACAAACATTATGAAGTAATGGGAAGAAATAAGCCGGAACTGGTATATAACCTTTTTATGCACGGCCCCATTGAACGCGGACTGAACTGCTCCGAAGGCGGTGTGGATATCTTAAACTTTAATATTGACGGAGTTGCCCTGGCAACTGTAGCGGATTCCTTTGCAGCCATTGAACAGAGGATAGAGCAAGAGAAGCGGTTAACCTGGGAGGAATTATATGATGCCCTGGATCATAATTATGAAGGGGCTGAAAATATCCGTCTTATGATGAAAAATATAAAAAGACTGGGCTCCCCGGATTCTTTAGCTAAAGATTGGGCGGTTAAAATAAAAGACTGTTTTGTACACTGCTGCAAAGATGAAGGAACACCCAAATACCACCTTCCTATTATACCGGGTATGTTTTCTCATGGAACCATTCTGGAACTGGGTTCCAAACTGCCGGCCACACCCAACGGAAGAAAAAGCGGCGAAGCCATTTCCCATTCCAACGAACCGGATCCGGGCTTTGCGGCAGGGCTGCATACCTTCTCACCTACCTTAAAAGCCAATGCAGTGGCACTTTTACAGCCAGGCTACGGTAATTCGGCACCGTTGCACTTAGACATCGATCTGGATCTTTTAAGACATGAAGGCGGTGTGGATGCCCTGATTGCCTTGATACATTCCCATAACCAGATGGGCGGCACCTTGATTAATTTAAACTGTCTGACAAAGAAGAAATTGCTTGAAGCCCATGAGAATCCTGCAAAACACCCGGATCTCATCGTCCGGGTAACCGGATATTCGGCCTTCTTTGCTTCTCTTTCCAAGGAATACCGTCAGCAGATCGTTGACAGGTTTTTAACAGCCTGATTTCAGGTTTTTATTAACCTGATTTTAAAGTTAGTTATCAGGGCTGTTTTGCCGGTATGGACGAAAACAGGATCCGCAGCAGCGGAACGCATCAGAATATTGCTATGGAATATTGGGGTTAATATTACAAAAGTGAGCAAAATAGCCTTGTTTAACAATATATATAAATATAATTATAGATATCATCTATGGTTATAAAAAAAGAATGGAGGAGTTATTATGTTAAGAGTAGCTTTAATCAGCAAATGGCATGTACATGCACAGGGGTATGCAGAATTGTTAAGTACATTTCCCGATGCAAAAATCACCTGTGTCTGGGATGAAGAACCGGCACGAGGTAAAGAATGGGCAGAATCCTTAAAGGTTGATTTTGAAGAAGACCTGGATAAGATTTTAAGCAGGGAAGACGTAGACGGAATATTAGTGTGTGCACCGACCAGCATGCATGCTGAAATCATGAAAAAGGCTGCAAAAGCAGGAAAACATATTTTTACGGAAAAAGCAATGGCACTTACGAAGAAAGAATGCGAAGAGATTACGGAAGAAGTGAAAAAAGCCGGCGTAAAATTTGCTATATCTTTCCCTGCACGTACATCACCTGCAAATCTTTATGTAAAAAGTGTAATTGATGCCGGACTCGTAGGCAAAGTAAATCTCTTAAGAATCCGCAATGGTCATGACGGCGCGCTTCATAACTGGCTGCCGGAATACTGGTATGATGCAAACCAGGCAGGCGGCGGAGCTATGATGGATTTAGGCTGCCACCCCATGTATCTTTCCAGCTGGATTTTAGGCAAACCGGCAAGAATTTCCTCCATGTTCAGCCACTTTACAGGCAGAGCAGTGGAAGATAATTCCGTTTGTACCATCGAATTTGAAAACAAAGCAGTGGCGATTGTAGAAACAAGCCTTGTAACTTATAAAACCCCTTCCATGGTGGAAGTTTACGGTACCGACGGAACCCTTGTAATCTGTGACGGCAGTATTAAACTTACTTCCAACAAGATGGGCGAAGAATTTAACGGCTGGGTAACCCCCTCCAAGCTTCCGGAAGCACTTCCTCACCCCTTAAGACAGTGGGTAGACGGAGTAGAATATGATAAACCGATTCTTTTTGATGCAGAAGCCGGCACAAAACTGACAGAACTCTTAGAAGCTGCTTATATTGCCAATAAAGAAAAAAGAGAAGTATCTTTTAAATAAGATTCGTACTTATATACAGTCATTTCACTGGTACAGCCTCCTATATATTTCACTTAACAGCAGTACCTGATCGGTTCGACAGGTCAAGGCTGTACCAGGTTTTATTCATAACGTAATTTTAAATCAGCACAGAGGCACCGGATGAAAGTATCTTTGTCAGCTGTCATTTGCGTAAAGATGAGAGTAAAACGCATAAAAGGAAACTTTTACAAAGATTATGACTTCGTATACCTCTGCATTAACTTCAGATGCGCCAAACCAGCGCAGAAAAGAGGAAAGAATGAGTAAAAAATTAAGAATCGGAATTATTGGTACCGGCGGTATCGCAGGTGCACATATGAGAGCTTATGAGAAATTTGAGGATGTGGAAATCGTCGGCGGAGCGGATATCGTTCCCGGAAAAGCGAGAGAGTTTCTGGATAAATGGAATTTAAAAGATGCCCAGGCATTTAACAGTGCCGAGGAACTGATTAAAAATGTAGAAATGGACGGTGTGAGTGTTTGTACCTATAATAAGACCCATGCCGAGTGTACCATTGCTGCTTTAGAGGCTGGACTTCATGTACAGTGCGAAAAGCCCATGTCTTTTACTTTACAGGAATCCGTGGATATGGTAAAGGCCTCAAGGAAAGCAAATAAAATTCTGACCATCGGATTTCAGCCCCGTTATGATACCGGCCGCAAAAAGGTAGATGATATCATACGTTCCGGAGCATTAGGTAAAGTTTATTTTATCCAGAGCGGCGGCGGAAGAAGAAGGGGTATTCCGGAAGGAACCTTTGTTGACGGGGACAAAGCCGGATTTGGCTGCCTTGGTGATATAGGCTGTTATTCCATCGATCAGTGTCTCCATGCGGTAAGTTATCCGAAACCTTTAACCGTATCCGCAATGGCCACCGATTACTTTGGAAAGAACCCCAAATATTTCTCAGGAGCAGAAACCTTTAATGTGGATGATTTCTCCGTAGCCTTTGTTCGTATGGAAAATGATCTGACCTTCCTGTTCAGACAGTCCTGGGCGATGCATGCAGATACCCTTGGTGACACCATGTGGCTGGGTACAGAAGGCGGTATAAAGATCAAGCATGAGTTTGATTATGCCAATAAACCATCCCAGGTAATGTATTTCACCGATGTAAACGGCCAGAATATTGACAGCTATGTTCTGCCCTCCCTGCCTTTTAATGCTTATGAGTCTCCGAAACAAGTGGATATCTTCGAAGCAAAGGTACGTGACTTCTGTGATGCGATTCTGGAAGGCCGTCCATCTCCTATACCGGGTGAGGAAATCATCTATAATCAGGCAATCTGTGACGGAATCTACCGTTCCAGTAAGTTAAACAAAGAAGTTGAAATCGTTATACCAAAACTGGATTAATCTGCGGATGCTATCCGGTAATTAAAATTTTTTGGCCATATCCGAAGCCCGGTGTTAAACGGTTGGATATGGCCGTTCTGTATTGCGTAAATTTGTGATAACATTAAATTATTTGTGGATATAAAAATGTATTTTAGTTGCTCCTGTTTATATTTTTAATTTTGGGAATGTACACAAAGCAGAAAGAGTAGTAGGATATAGATATCATACCGGATCTTGGCAAAATCACCGGTTTTGTTAATAAAAGAGATTTCCAGATAAAATAAATTTTTCAACCGCAAGTTTGTGCTTGCGCACCACAAACTTGATATGCACAAAGAGCGTGTGCAAGAATAGAGGTTAATATGATATTAATTAAAGAAAGAATAGGTAAACTGTTGGAATATCTGCAGGAACTTGTCTATCCGGATAAGTTTGATATTGCACACTACAAAATGATCCGGACCGACGAACGTTTTTCCGATATCGGTAATGTGGACACCTCAGATTGGAAGGATTTTGGCCATGAACAGATTTGGGGAGGCCACAGGGAATTTTACTGGTTTGAAACAATGGTTACAATCCCGGAAAGCTTTGACGGAAAATGTGTGGTTTATGAAGTAACCACAGGAAAAGAAGGGGAATGGGATGCAACAAATCCCCAGTTTTTACTCTACATTAACGGAGAAGTAAAACAGGGGCTGGATGTAAACCACCGGGAAGTAATCCTTTCTGAAAAGGCCGTTGCCGGAGAAAGCTACCGTATCCTGTTATCCGCCTTTACTGGAGATCAGAACTTCAGTTTAAAGCTGGATTCCAAGTTAAAGGTTCTGGACCGCAAAACGGAGAAATATTTTTATGATATGTCGGTGCCCTACAATGTAGCCCGTCTGTTAAATGAAGAAGACAGAGCATATATCACAATTATCCAGAGTCTCAACGAGTCCCTGAATCTACTGGATCTTAGAAAAGAAAACTCAAAGGAATACTATGAGAGTCTGGAAACAGCACAGGATTACATAACCAGAGAATTTTATGAGAAACAATGCGGAGAATCGGAAGCCCTGGTGTACTGTGTGGGCCATACCCACATCGATTGCGCCTGGTTATGGACCTTGCGGGTAACGGAAGACAAGGCGGTAAGAAGCTTTTCTACCGTACTGGAGTTAATGCGCCGGTATCCGGAATATATCTTTATGTCCAGCCAGCCACAGCTTTATAAATACGTGAAAAAGAATGCACCGGAAGTGTACGAAGAAATTAAGCAAAGAGTAGCGGAAGGCAGATGGGAGCCGGAAGGCGGTATGTTTGTGGAAGCTGACTGTAATCTTGCTTCCGGAGAAGCTTTAGTACGTCAGTTTATGCATGGCCAGAAATTCTTTAAAGAGGAGTTTGGCAAGGATAATTCCATTCTCTGGCTGCCGGATGTCTTTGGTTATTCTGCCGCATTGCCTCAGATTATGAATAAATGCGGACTGCCTTATTTTATGACCACCAAAATCAGCTGGAATGAGTTAAACAAAATGCCCTGCGATACCTTTGAATGGGAAGGAATCGACGGAAGCCGTGTACTGACTCATTTCATACCCACCAGAGATTATAATAAAGCGGCGGTGGAAGGCGGGTTTCAGACCGGTCATTATACCACTTACAACGGGGATATCAATCCTTCCCAGGTAAAAGGCGGCTGGAAACGCTACGGCCAGAAGTATCTCAACAATGAAATTTTAAATTCCTTTGGTTACGGAGATGGCGGCGGTGGTGCTACTTCGGAAATGCTGGAGAATCAGAGGCGTCTGTCAGCGGGAATTCCCGGCTGCCCCAAGACTGTTATGAGTACGGCCAAGAATTTCTTTGAAACTCTGGATAAGTCCGTAAGAGGTAAAAAGTACCTGCCTTCCTGGGTGGGTGAGCTGTATCTGGAATATCACAGAGGAACTTATACCTCCATGGCCAGAAATAAAAAATATAACCGCAAATCGGAATTTGCTTACACTAATGCGGAATTATACGCTATGCTGGATAACCAGTTGAACGATTCCAGCTATCCGGTGGAAGAACTGCAGGAAGGCTGGGAAGTAATCTTAAGAAACCAGTTCCATGATATTCTGCCCGGTTCCTCTATTAAAGAAGTATACGACGATTCCAAGGCTGAATATGAAGGCATTCTCTCTGCCAACAGAAAGCTGGTGAAGAAATCACTTCAGAGCATCGCAGAAGAAGTAAAGGCGCCGAAGTATTCCCTGGTTGTCTATAACCCTAACAGTGCAGCGGCAGGTGAAATCGTTACCTTTGCCTGCCCGGATGGGTTTAGTGAGGTTGCGATTTATGACGGAGATAAAAAAATAGCGGTACAAAAAACCGTTGACGGCAGTTATATATTCAAAGCAGATCAGGTACCCGGCAAAGGCTATAAAACCTTTTTGTTAAAGGAGGAAAGCTCAGCAGACCAGCCCGCTATGGAGGCTTCGGTTTCAATTATGGAAAACGAATTTTTCCGGGTTGAGTTGAATGAAAAAGGCCAGTTTGCCCATATTTATGACAAACGTGCCAACAGGGAAGTCTTAAAAGCAGGTCAGGCCGCTAATGTGATCATGAGTTACGAAGACCGTCCCCACAACTACGATGCCTGGGATCTTAACAACTATTATATTGAAAAATCCTGGGAAGTTGACCAGGTCGAAGCCATGGAAGTGATTGAGAAGGGACCCGTAAGAACCTGCCTGAAGGTGGAGAGAAAATATCTGGATTCCGTTATTACCCAGTACATCTATATGTACCGGGATATACCAAGAATCGATATTAAAAATGTCATCGACTGGAAAGAACATCAGATTTTCTTAAAGACCTTATTCCCGGTAGATATCCATTCCAGTGAAGCAACCTTTGACATCCAGTATGGTAATGTTAAGCGGGCAACTCATCACAATACCTCCTGGGATTTTGCAAAATTTGAGGTTTGCGTCCACAAATGGCTGGATTTCTCCGAAGACAATTATGGAGTAAGTATGCTAAATGACTGTAAATACGGCTGCAGCGTACACGATGGTGTAATCGGCATGTCCATGTTGAAATCGGCAATTTCTCCAAATCCCTATGCGGATAAGGAACAACATGAATTTACCTACTCCTTCTATCCTCATCAGGGCGATTGGAGAGAAGCCGGTACGGTGAAACAGGCTTACCAGTTAAATAATCCGCTTACGGCTGTGGTTAAGGAAAAGGAAGGCGGTACCCTGAATGAGGAGTATTCCTTTGTAAGTTCCCATCAGGATAATGTGGTGGTTGAAGTTGTAAAGAAGGCGGAAGCAGATATGGATACCATAGTGCGTCTCTATGAATGCTACAACCGCAGAACTGATTCCCTACTTACCTTTGGCAGAGAAATAGCTTCCATCGAAGAATGCAACATGATGGAAGAGGGCAGCGAGCCGGTTGATTTTAAAGGGAATGAAGCGTTCTTTGCGATGAAACCTTATGAAATTAAAACCTTAAAGGTATCTTTTAAATAAAAAAAGAAATCGCCATATTACCATTGAGTCAATGGGATATGGCGATTTTATCTATTAGTAAAAATGCGTTATTACATAAAAGTTCTACGGTAATCCACTGCGGCAAAATGGAATTATCTTAATGCCATAAACTATATCGCATGCAGAGTGAGCACGACATACCAAGTTAATTTATTACTAAGTAACAGCGGCAGCACTGAAATAGACAGATCAGACTCTATCATATAGGAAGTTACAATCAGTCAATAAAAGGAGCATTCTTAGGCATCGTATTAAAAGCTTTCTTAAAAGCTCTGGAAAAGGTGGAATAATTTTTAAATCCACTTTCAAAGCAGGCTTCTGTCAGGGTTTTACCCTTTTGTACCAGGTTTTTGGCATGGAGGAGGCGCTTCTCCGTAATATAATTTCCGATGGTGTATCCGGTGCCTTCTTTAAAGAAATGCATCAGATAATACCGGTTTAAGTAAAACTGTGTGGCCAGCTTATCGATGGTGATATCCTCCGCAAGATTTTCATTGATATAATCCAGTATCTGAAGCAGTTTCAAGTTAGCCATATCCGAATCCTGATAATTGATACGGTTGGAAATGGCGGTACGGTTTAACTGTATCATGAATTCCAAAAACAATATTTTTTGATAAAGTTCATTGGCAAAATCATTGCCCTGCAGAGAGTGTTCCAGCTCCTGACATACCTGATAAAGTTTGCTTTTCTCCGTGGAATGGATTCGAAGCACATTGGAATGTTCCTTTTTCGCTCTTTCAAAACAGTATTTTAAATCATAATCGGCACCTTTATAGGAATCAAGAAATAGAGGTGAAACATAGATAATGATCCGCTCGTAAATTGTGTCATCCAGTATGGAGGGTTTATGGATCTCACCTGCATTTACCAGGACGATATCATAAGGCTTTAAGAGATAATTTCTGCCCTCGATGGAATAGCTTATATTACCCCTTAAAAAGATCATAATTTTGTTAAAGTCATGATAGTGGAAATCAAAGACTTTCTTCTGTTCATCAATATTATGAAATATTCTGAAATCATCATTTAAATAGCCCAGTTTGTCAAAATCCTTCATATTAAATCCGCCTTACCTTCACTTTAAATCCAGCACCTCGACCAGTAGTTTTATATATTTGAATTTATTATACCCCAGTTTTAGAATGAAAGATAGTATCAAAACCAGGAACTGAGATTTTCTATAAGACATGCCACACAGCACTATCTGCAATATATTAAGCATTTTAATGATATCTTTATAGGATAATGTTGTTTAAAATAAAAACAGGAGGGTGAGTTATGAGTCTTCGATTTGAAAAATACCATGCTCTTGGTAATGATTATCTGATTTATGACTGTAATAAGAATTCTGCTGAACTGAAAACAGAGCAGATACCATTAATCTGTAACCGGAATTATGGTATTGGTTCGGATGGTATTTTAATCGGCCCTATTCTAAAAGATAGTATTGGTGTACGGATCATAAACCCCGATGGCAGTGAAGCAGAAAAAAGCGGGAATGGTATCAGGATTTTTTCGAAATATTTAAAAGATGCCGGTTATGTTAAGGAAGACCATTTCTGTTTAACAACCCTGGGGGGCGAAGTGGAAGTTACTTATCGGAATAAAAGAGGAACAATAATTGAAGTATTCATGGGGAAAGCTTCCTTTCAAAGTAAAGATATCGGAGCAGACTGCATGAACGGTGAAATGCTTCAGGTGCCTTTACGGTTTGGAGATAAGGAATACAAATGTACCTGCGTTTCTGTTGGAAATCCTCATTGTGTTATTCCCATGGAGGAGATATCAAAAGAACTGGTTTGTAATATCGGAAGATATTCGGAAACGGCTTCTTGTTTTCCAAACCGGATTAACACCCAGATTGTTAAGGTATTGGACCGAAATAACATACAGATCGAAATTTTTGAGAGGGGTGCCGGTTATACATTGGCCTCCGGAAGCAGCAGCTGTGCGGCTGCCGCCGCGATGCAACGGCTGGGATTTACGGATAAGGAAGTTGCCGTACACATGCCCGGTGGAATTCTGAAGATTAATTTAACGGATGATAATTCTATCTATATGACCGGAGGGGTTAGCCGGGTTGGCAGTATCAGCTTATCGGAGGAATTTATAGAGGAGAATCAAATCTTTGGATAGTTCGATTTGATTTTTATACCATTTCTGGCGGTTAATATTACGATAAAAGTAGCAAACTTAAAAGTTTTCTATAGAATATAATATAAAACAAATCAGTTTTATAAAAAATTATGGAGGTATTTTTATGCCGATTTCAGGTGTCTGGTTACCGATTATAACTCCTTTTTTAGAGGATAAAATAGACTACAAATCTTATAAGAGAATGATCGACCATTATGCGGATAAGGGGATAAGCGGACTAATTCCTTTAGGAACCACGGGAGAGATTCCGGTATTAAGTGATTATGAATTTGAAGAAATGATCGATAAGACTTTGGAATATAATGAAGGCCGCCTTCCTGTTTATGTGGGGGTAGGAGGCAATTACACGGCCAAAGTCATTAAAAAGGTAAAAATTGCAGAAAAATATAAGGTTCAAGGTATCCTCTCCGTCTGTCCTTATTATAACAGACCAAACCAGGAAGGAATCTACAGTCACTTTAAAGCCATTGCCGATGAAACTCCGCTGAATATAATTATCTATAATATACCTTATCGTACCGGTACCAATATTGAAAATGATACCATATACCGTCTGGCTGAACTTAATAATATGGCAGGTCTTAAGGATTCCTGCGGTGATATCAAACAGACCATGTCACTGCTTTTAAATCCTCCAAAGGATTTTTCCATTCTTACAGGTGAAGATATTTTATTTTACCTTACCTTAACCTTGGGAGGACATGGCGGTATTCTGGCTTCATCCCATCTTAAGACGGAACAGTTTGTTGATGTTTATAAGAAAGTCAAAGAAAATCAACATCAGGAAGCACTAGAAAGCTGGAAGCAGCTATATGAATTTATACCGCTGCTTTTCAAAGAACCAAATCCGGCACCCATTAAATACTGCCTGAGTGAACTTGGCCTTATTGATTCTCCGGAATTAAGGCTTCCTTTAACCCAGATTTCTGATCCATTAAAGGAAAAACTGGACCATATACTTGGTCTGAAAGAAACCCAGATAGGTGGGATGTACAAAATAAGCTAATGAAAGTAAGTAATACTTAAAATATGATATAACCAGGAGCAGACTGAAATAAGATATTATTTAATTTCAGTCTGCTCCTGATTTATTTGCAGGAGAGAGTTTCTGTTTGCCTCAAGCCTGCGTAGTGTTTCTAATGTTTATGAACCGGTTTTTCCAATCAAAACCTTTGTTTATGTCAATGAATTATCTTGCAAGGCTATGAACCAGCTATTTTAGCTTACAAATCAGCTATTTCACTCCATTACTAGCTATCTCAGTCCATGAACCGTTATTTTATTCATGACCAGCTATCTCAGTCCACGAACCGTTATTTTATTCAACAACCAGCTTCTCAGTCCACAAGCCGGTTATCTTAGTCCGACCCTATTACATCTATGCAATAAGTTCTTGCATAGGGTCAGCAGATATATTATGATAATAGTATAGGTATTATTTCCTGGTTTTGGCATACTGATTTATAGCTGGATTCATTGACCGGAACCGGAGCCTGGGCAATTACCTGAAATTTGAACCATGGGGTGATACATATGAAGGAACCGATACTTTCCTTACTGCATAATTTGCGGGATTTGGAAGAATATCTGGAAGAATTTTATAGGAACTTTTCTCAGAATGAGAAAATAAAAGAGAATATTGCATTAAAAAACACGGCTTCTATTTTGGCCCTGGAAGAAAAGAGACATGCAAAATTATATCAGGAGCTTATTAAACAAGCAGAGGCCGGTGAAACTGTACTGGTAGATCAGGAGCTCCTCACCCGTACGGATTATTTTTTAATTACGATTAAGCAGTCGGTAAGCAGTTACGGAATCCTGTCAGCCGGGCAGTTAATTGCAATGGCAATCGATTGGGAGAATAAACAGATTTTCTTAATAAATCAGATTCTTGATATGCTGAATCAGGAAGCGGCCCCGGATTACATATTGGAAGTGTTTTCTGTTCTTTTGCAGGAGGAGAAAAGGCATTATGAAAATCTACAGCCATTTAACGGCGCATGACTTTAAGGTCTGCGCCGTTTCATTTGGCCTCTGGGCTCTATTTAATATAAGCGTTTCCCACCAGAATATCCTTAATGACTTCAGTTGGAATAACAAATTCAACTAACCCCATACTTCCCGGTGCTACTTCATATTCATCGAAAGAGATGACCAGCTTGCCGTCCTCATTGATATAGAAGTTCTGATCCGCTTTGATTTTGTCAAAGCCGGAGACGGAATCATCATCACCTTCTATAAAATACATAACACCATCTTCCTCTTTCATTTTCTGCCTCATCTGGGTTTTAATGTTGTCACTGATGAGGTTTATATAACTGTCATTTTGAAAAAGACTTGGCAGGGTAATCATAATGCGGTTCTTTAAATCAATATTATCAAATTGAACGGATTCGAAACCGGAGGCGGCTATTTCTGTCCGGATTCCCTGTATTACCAGCAAATCTTCCGTCTGTACTTTAATCTGGTAATTTGTGTAGAGAGCTAAATTAGCAGGACTCACATCATTGCCGATGGTATCCATAAAATCCTGGTAAAGCTTTGTATTCTCCTCCAGATATTTCTTATTAAGAGAAGCTTCCAGTTCACTGTTTCCCAGACCGGTAACTTCCGGCACCTTTACTTCTGCTGAATGAGTCTCATCCTGATAGGTCAGATCTCTTACAGTTACCAGTTCTACCAGGTTTTTTACGACCGGAATCCGGCTCATAGCCTGTGCAGCCGCTGGATTTATATTAACAGTGCCGACAAAGAGGATAACCGCGGCAGCGGCGGCAGCACTTGTATATTTAAGTTTTTTCTGTTTTTTCATTTCTCTCTCCTTCTGAATAATCGTACGTTTTACAAGGTACTCCAGTTCTTCGGGTATCTCTGTATTCTGATAATCTTCCATTACCTGTTTGAAGTCATTACGGTTTGCATCCATTTTATCGGGCTCCTTTCTGGCCGGTCTGAACTCTGCGGAAATCTTCCGGATTGCCCAGCTCTATTTTGAGCTTTTTTAGAGAGGAATAGAGTCTGGTTTTTACGGTGTTCACATTTTCATTTAAGATACCGGCTATTTCCTCCAGTTTTAAATCCTCGAAATAACGCAGAAGTATCACAGTTTTATTTTTGGTGGGAAGCTGTTCAATGGCACTTCTTAAGTCCGGGTCTTCCGGGTGGTCCTCTGAGGGAGGAATCAGGTTTTCTAATTCCTCATCCTCAAGAAATACATAACGGCTGTTGTTTCTTAAAAAGTCCAGGGAGGTATTAACTACTATTTTATAAAACCACGACTTTACGGCAGGCCCGCTTTTTAAGGCTTCTGCCGAGGAAAGTGCTTTACAGATAGATTCCTGTACAATGTCAAGAGCGTCCTCTTTGTTATGTACATAACTGTAGGCTAACCGGTAATAAGCTTCTCTGTTTTCTATTAGGAAACCGGTTAAAATCTCATAATTGTTTTGCTTGCTCATAACTTGATACCTCATATTATTTCATTTCCCGATCAACAAGCTTACGGTTAATAATTTACGAAAATAAGGTAAAGTATGCTTTCTTATTTTCAGTTCCCTCGTATTCTGGCTGCCATGGCGGGAGGAGGTGAAAATCGTTTATCATTTCCACTCTAATAATAAGACGTGCCAAAGAGTGAAAAAGTTTTAAAAAAATTTATATTTCTTAAAAATTTATAATAAAGGAAAACTTAATAAAGGAAAACCTAATAAAGGAAAACCTAATAAACGAAAACTTAATAAAGGAAAACCTAATAAACATATTCAATAAATATAAACCTAAACATAAATCTAAAGGTATATGACTAGATAAAGATAATAGACACGTAACCTGATAGATTAAACTAATATACATAATTCTCTTAAAACATAAATTTATTCCAGATAGGATTGCTGGCTTTTTAAGTATTCACTGGGGGACATCCCTACATTCTTTTTAAAAATCCGGCTGAAATACAGAGGATTGTCATAGCCTACGAATTCGGCGGTTTCACTGATATTAAAGGTACCGTTTTTTAATAATTCCTTTGCTTTATTAATTCGGATATCTGAGAGGTACTGACCCGGCGTTGTTCCGGTATGCTTCTTAAAGCTGCGTATAAACCAGCAGCAGCTGATATTGCAGCTGCGGGCATAATTCTGGACAGACAGGTCATGTTGGTATTCTTTGTGAAAGTATTCAATGGCTTGTTCAATGAGCTGATTGCTTTTATTTTTTTCGGAGACTTCTTCGGTAACCTGCCTGGAAAGCAGCAGTAATAATTCCTCAAAATAAAGGCCCGTCAGGGAAAAGAAATTTTCTCGTTTCAGCTGCAATTCCCGGATCATTTTATCAAAAAGCCGTTTGCATTCGTCGCCTGTATTGACGTGAAATATGTGGTGGGGATAGAGCCCGTATTTTTTTAATATCTCAGTTATTTGACTGCCGGAAAAATGTATCCAGTATATATCCGGATGATCTTTTTGGTAGTAAGTGTAATGCTGTTTTTCACCGGGATAATAAATCACAAAAGATTCTGCCGGTATATGCAGCATTTTATTTTTAATAAGAAAATCAGCCTGGCCGTGGGCAACATAGAGTAATTGGTAGTCCTGTCTGCCATAAAGTCTTATGGTATCAAATTTTTTTAGATTCATCAGTTTATAGTGGCCGCAGCTGTTAACTGAAATATTATTTTGTGTATCTGCAATATCCACATCAAAGCCATTTAAGTATCCGGATATATTTAACATTATTAATTCCTAAAGCAGGCATAGCCTGTCCTTTCTTTATAAAATTAGTCGATTTAAGCTTATTATATTAATTTTTATCCGAAAAACAGGATTAAATGTTATTCTTTTTATACGGTAATAAGTATGAAGTAAAACAAATCAAAAGTAAAGATAAAAAGTATCATTTTGTGCATGTTTTGGATAATATCCTTTATATGCGTTGTAAGAGAAATATATTATAATCAGATTAGTAACGTAAATCAATTTTGATAAGGAGACGCATATGAAGTTACCCAAGTATTATGAAGATCCAAAAACTCTTCACTTAGGAACCATGCCTTACCGGGCATATTATATTCCCTTTGAAACGGACAGGCCGGCTGCCGATATTTTAGCAACTCCAAGGGAAGATTCGAAGAAAGTTACCATGTTAAGCGGTGACTGGAAGTTCCGTTTCTATAATAACCGCTTTGAGGCAGATGAAAACTTTATCAAACCGGAATTTCATGCAGATGGTTTTGATACCATTCCGGTGCCTAGCTGCTGGAATATTTTGGGATATGAGATAAATCAATATACCAATGTGAATTATCCTTTTCCCTACGATGCACCTTATATGCCGGAGGAGAATTCCTGCGGTGCCTACATAAAGAAGTTTCATATGGAGGAAGCAAAATTAGCCGGAAAGAACTTTCTGAATTTTGAAGGCGTAGATTCCTGTTTCTATGTATGGGTAAATGGAAAATTTGTTGGCTACAGCCAGGTTTCTCATTCTACCAGTGAATTTGATATATCGGACTTCCTGCAAAAGGGAGAAAATACCCTGGCAGTACTGGTATTAAAGTGGTGTGACGGCAGTTATCTGGAAGATCAGGATAAGTTCCGTTTTTCCGGTATATTCCGTGACGTCTATATTGTAACCCGCGGAAAGGAACATATCCGTGATTATTTTGTGAAGTCGGAGGTTTCAGCAGACTGTAAGAAAGCCAAAATCCTGGTGGATTTTGAGTATTATAATAAGGAAATACCTGCTGCCTGTACCCTTTTGGAAGCCGATGAGAACACCGGTGCTTACAGTAAAGACGGCAAAAGGCTATTTGGTCAGGCTAGTGGAAAAGTATTGGAAACCAAGGAGGTTTCATCGGGCCATGTGGAATTCGAACTGGATGAGCCCAGTCTTTGGAATGCAGAAAATCCGGTACTCTATACCCTTGTTATAAAGACAGAAGACGAAACCATTGTTCAGAGGGTGGCAGTCAGAAAAGTAGAAATTAAGAATGAAGTTATATATATCAATAATATAGCCATAAAGATTAAAGGGGTAAACCGCCATGACAGTGACCCTTATACCGGAGCGGCGGTTCGGGAAGATCAGGCTTTAAAGGATATTATACTGATGAAGCAGCATAATATAAACGGCATCCGTACCAGTCATTATCCCAATTCTCCCTGGTTTCTGCAGATGTGTGATGAGATAGGATTCTATGTGGTTTCCGAATCGGATATTGAATCCCACGGTTCCGGGGCTATTTACAAAGAACGATATGGTTCGACCTTCGGAGAGATTGCACAGATGGATATCTTTTATGATGCAATCAGAGACCGCGTTGAGAGTAATGTCAGACGGAATAAAAACTGCGGAAGTATTATTTTCTGGTCCTTAGGCAATGAATCCGGTTACAGCAAAGCATTTGAAGATGCCGCCAGCTGGATTAAAGCCTATGATAATACCCGCCTGACCCACTATGAGAGCAGTATTCATGAAAGCGGCGGACATAAAAACGATACCTCCATGCTGGATGTTTACAGTAAAATGTACGATTCTCTGAAATTGATTGACGAATATTTTGATAAGAATGAACATAAAAAACCTTATGTTTTATGTGAGTTTATCCATGCTATGGGCAACGGCCCCGGAGATATCGAAGATTATTTCGAGAAAATATATAAGGAAGACCGCTTTGTCGGAGGATATGTCTGGGAGTGGTGTGACCACGCTAT
>JAEZSL010000254.1 GCA_023443925.1 Bacillota bacterium
CCTCCATCTTGCATGATAATCATAATGTGGTACTTATGGTTATTATTGTTTGTCAAAAGGAAGAATTTATACGTTAAATTGAAATTTTAGTAAAATTTTTATATACAGGAAGCTAATACCTGACCTCTACTAGGAACAGTCCCTGGGAACTTACCGTTACTCCGGCCGCTCCCCGGTCTTTGGCTTCAAATATTCGAAGTACCTCCTCCGGCTGCCGGATTCCTTTGCCGATTTCAATTAAAGTTCCTATGATGACCCGCACCATATTATATAAAAATCCGTCGCCTGTAATAGATATTCTTACTTCAAAACAAGGGTTTCTGCCTGCCGTATTCCGATAAGTACGGATTTTCAGAGCTTCTATCGTCCTGACCGTCGATTTGCCGTCTTTCCGGTCAGTGGAAAAGGCTTTAAAATCGTGGGTTCCCAGAAAAAAAACGGCAGCCTTTTCCATAGCGGGAAGGTCCAGATATTCCGTTACATGATACATATATTTTCTTGTAAATACAGGCTGCACCTCTCCCTGGGCAATACGGTATTCATATGTTTTAGCCCTGGCTGAATATCTGCTGTGAAAAGACGAATCCGCTTCTTGTGCATGAAGTATTTTTATATCTTCCGGCAGTATAGCATTTACGGCTCTTTGAATTTCACCCGGAGACCGGCACGAAAAACACAGGAAATTTGCAGCCTGGCCCAGGGCATGAACACCGGCATCCGTTCTGCCGGAACCGATTACCTTAATGTCCTCCTTCAAATAAGCCGTCAGGCTTTGTTCTACCACACTTTGGACGGAGGGCTTTCCGGTAATTGCTCCCAGGCGCTGCCACCCGGCGTAACTGCTTCCGTCATATGCGAGAATTAATTTTATATTTTTTTTATTATTGCAGTTTCCGGTATTCTTATTCATCTATACTCCATATATGGTTTAAACCTGATAAAACAAGTTAAGTTAATACCCGTTTTATGCATTAAACATAACTTTTTCACTGTTAAAGGCTTTTGTAATAAAGGCGGTAAGAATAACTGCCAGCAATAAGGTTCCTCCGATGGTAGCTCCAAACTGCTGCATTGTCAGTTCACCGACCAGAAGTTTTTGAATAGAGATAGCGTTGCCATAAACCGGTATCGCATACATACCCAGTGTTCTTTCTTCATTGCCGGAAAACATGGTAGCCATACCTGCCACGATTACAACAATTAAAATTGGTGACACAAAAGCTGCGGCTTCCTTCGCTGTTTTAGCAAGTACGGAGGCTAAGGACACCACCGCCACATAAAGATAAACCATGACCAGCAGGATTGCAAGCAGTTCTACTGTCTGCAGGGCAGAAAAGGTTAAACTTAAACCTTCCGTACTCTCACCGCCGCCAAAACTATTTAGCATAAGGGGCATGGCAAATATCATGGATAAGGCATATATTGCCGCAGAAAGGCTTGCCAGAATGGAGATGGAGATTAATTTGCCCAAAACGATTTCTCTGCGTTTTAAGGGTGTTAATAGCATGCTGGACATGGTTCCCCGTTCTTTCTCACCGGTAATGGCATCAATACCAAGACTCATAGCCCCCTGGAACAGCATGAAGGTAATTAAGTAAGGAAGCAGCATACCAAATACCTTACCGCTTGCCTTCTGATCATCTACAATTATGGAAGACCCGGGATCTACATCAATGTGAAATACCGTCAGCTGGTTAATATCTCCGAACCGGTTCGTCAGAAGCTTCTGCTGGTAACCATTTAAAACAATGTCTACAAAATTGTTCCTGGCGCTGCTTGAGTAATCCTCGGAAGGGTTATAAAAGGTTTTCACTTCCGGAATGGTACCGCCATCTTTATAAGCATTTACTTTAGCTATAAAATCATCCTCAAAGATAACCAAAAGATCAGTGGCACCGCTTAGTATGCCTTCCTTTACGGCGGTTAGATCCGCACCGGATTCCAGATAATTCAGATTGGCCTCATAATTTACCGATGTCATGATATCTTTTAAATCCTCCGGAGGATTTTGGATATATACGTTTGAAACATGTCTTTCTATATCATCCACCATGGCACTTTGCATCTGTCCCATAAAGTAATAGATTCCAATAATCAGAACTGCAGGCAGTATAAATAGGCTTACAATTAATTTTTTATCGGTAAAAACCCGGGTCAGTTCCTTTTTAATAATCTGGCTTGCTCCGTTCATATTAAGCCTCCTCCTTACTGTATTCTTTATAAAGTTCAAAGAATGCATCTTCTAAATCACTTGTATTGGTTGCTTCCAGAATTTCAGTCAAGGTTCCGTCCATTACCTTTTGTCCGTTGATGATGATACCGATTCTGTCGCAGAGTTTTTCTGCTTCGGACATGATATGGGTGGATACTATAACTAATTTACCCTCTTCTTTCAGCTGCTTCAAATAATCGGTTACATTCCTGGCTGTTACAATATCCAGGCCATTGGTGGGTTCGTCAAAAATAACTACTTCCGGATCATGGACCAGACTGACCGCTATGGAAGCCTTCTGCTTCATACCGGTTGACAGTTCATCAATTTTTTTGTCCTGAAAGTCATTAATCCCGAAATAGTCAAATAGCTGCTCTCTTCGTTTTTCTATGGTTTTATCATCCATTCCGTGCAGCTTTCCGAAAAAATTAAACATATACTTCGGTGAAAATTGCGGATCCAGTTTGATTTCATTGGTAAGAAAAGATATGGATTTCCTCACGTTTTCCGGTTCCTTTACCGTATCATAGCCGCATACCGTAATCTCTCCCTGCGTCGGCTTCAGAAGAGTTGCCACGCAGCGCAGTGTGGTCGTCTTACCTGCCCCGTTTGGCCCTAAAAGTCCGTATATCTCACCCTTCTTTGCAGAAAGACTTATATTATCTGCTGCTTTCTTCATATTTTTCTTGGTTTTCTGTTCTGCCATCTGTTTTTTACTTAGCTTATAAACTTTCGTTAAATTTTTAATTTCAATCATATACAACTCCCATCTGCGCACTTTAAAACGACGCGGGCAGATTAATGGCCTTGCTTCTCCACAACCTGCTGCCTGTTATCGACTAAATGAAACTCATTGATAGCTTAAACCCAGAATTTGCCTTTGTCAATCCTTGAATCATTAGAAAAAGCTTAAAATTCAATTAGAACGTACTTGTTACTTGGGTTTACACTTATCCTTAATGCAACTTTCTACTGGCTGATCACTGCAAAATGGAAAGTTAGCTTTACATAAATATAGCATGAATATCTAAAAATGTCAAGTATGCTTTACACGAATTACGAAGTAATTTTTTGCCGGTATTGTTTGTTACGTTTGTTATTGTGTTCCAGTTATTTGTTTTCCAGTATTTTGTTTTCCATTGTTGGTTTCCGTATTGGTTTCTGTATTTGGTCTCTATATTAGTTTTCGTATTAGTTTCCCTATTGGTTTCTGTATTAGTCTCTATATTAGTTTCCGTATTAGTTTCCGTATTGGTTTCTGTATTGGTCTCTGTATAGTTTCTGTATTGGCCTCTGTATTAGTTTCTGTATTGGTCTCTGTATAGTTTCTCTATTGGCCGCTGTATTAGTTCTGTATCGGCCGCTGTCTTAGTTTTTGTATCGGCCGCTGTATTAGTTTCCGTATTGGTTTTACAGCTTACATAATGTTTATTATATGGCCAGCTTAATAGGTTTTATCAAATCTTTATAAAGCGTTAAATCAGATTTTAAACTGCTTATTAATTTATTATTTAATTGCTGATTTCACTTGGTATCGGTATCAGTTTTATATGATTGCATTAATCCGCTTATATATTTGTTTTATCAATTCCCGAATGGTAAAACCTCCCATCCAAAAAACTCTCCTGCACAAAAAAATCCCCATGAAAACAACTGCAGAATCCCTCGGTCCGTTTTCATGAAGATTTTATTTTATACTCTGATGATGATTCACTATCAGCTAATTCATTTTAGTTGATTTATACAATCATTTTAATTGATTTATTATGTTAATTTATGCAATCATTTTAATTGATTCATTTCTTGTTTCATTTCTTGTTTCATGTTAGTTTATTTCATTTATTTTATTTTTGTTAATTCATTATAATTCATTTATATTTTGCTGTTGTTAAATATGGCTTCAGATCAACCTTTATCTAAACCTTCAGGACTTAGATAAATCATCCCCCTGATATTCTATCTTAATTCAAATAATTTATGATACCTGAGTAATATATCCGTTAATCATTTCCTGTCTGTTCAACTGTTTCAGAGGTATTGGTTTCTGTATCAGCTTTATCGGAACCATTCTCAAACTTCATCTCGTTCCAGACTTTTTCATTAACATCTACCTTAATATCAGAAGCCCAATCCGCATATAAATCCTTAAATGTATCATTCTGCCTTTGTGCAATAATTTCTTCTTTCTTTTCCAGGGTGGCGTCTTCATTGTTATCATTTACGCAATATAGGATATGATAGCCGTACTGGGTTTCCACAATTCCGCTGATTTCACCTTTTTTCAGGGCAAAAGCCGCATCCTCAAAAGGTTTTTCCATTTCGCCACGGCCAAAGGTGTATTCCACATTGGAATCTTCCGTATTGGCTTCTGCAAAGTTAAAGAATTTTTCCGCCTTTTTAGCCTGTTTTAACAGATCCTTGGCTTTTTTATAAGCTTTGTTCTTATCTGCTTCACTCATCGGTATTTTTTTGCCGTCGGTATCCGTTTTGGAAGTAGGGATCAACAGATGATCTATGGTGATCTGTTTGGCATCTTCATCGGAAACGTCGGTATCCACGTTCATGGTGGAGGCATCATACACTTTTTCATAAATCATATTATCACGGTAAAAATCTTCTGCTATATCCAGAGTGAGACCATATTTTGCCTTATCTTCCTCCGTAATATCTTCCATAAGTTTTTGCGCATTCTCTTTAATCAGCGCTTCATCCTCTTCTGTGATTTCAGCACCGTATTTTTCTGCCTGGGCGCCGGTGATTTTGGTCTGGGCAATCATATCCATGATTTCCTGCTTTGCCATTTCTCCAAAGGTCTGGCCGTTAAAGTCGTAGTCCCATATCTGGTCACCGAAATAAGCTTCATACTGGGCTCTGATATACTGAAAATATATCATGGCTTTACTATAGCTTACTTCTTCTTTACCAATTTTGACAACGGTTTTTTTAAATAGGGAGTCATCTACAGGCTCAACTTCTTCTTTTCCTGTATCCTCACCCGTACCGGCTGTATTACCCTCCGGTGTTACGGCAGCATTCTCCGTATTATTTTTCTGACCCTCACCGTTCTTTTTGGAACAAGCTGTAACCGATAATACTACGGTTAACATACTTAAAATAATAAAAAACCTTATCCTGTTCTTCATGAAACTCCTATCCATCCGCATATGCGGTACTTTTCCGGATACGGCAAAAGGTTTGCCGCATCTTCTACCAATTCATTATTTTTCTTCCTCCTGCATAACGCAGACCTGTCTGCGTTACTGCTTTAATAATTAGTTTGAAAGGAACTTTCAAACTTCTTCCTCCAGCAATAACCTTAAATCTCCAAGGAGATTTTTCACCAGCTCAAACAGGCTGATTACATCCATTTTACCTGATTTCCCGTTATTTTTCAAAGTATAAATAAAATACGGATTGGCCTCCGGTACCAGCTTTAAGGCTGTGGGGTGCTTCCCGATCAGTTCCGGAATTTTTTCCACATTTAATCTGGCTTTGTTGTACATAACCAGCTTGATTTCCTCATTCCGGTAAACTAATGAGGTTACATATACACTGTGACAGATCGATTTAATATAGGCAATGTTAAGTAAATTATTAACCGAAGAAGGCATATCTCCAAACCGGTCCAGTAATTCCTCCTGCATATCTAAGAGTTCCTCTTCATTTTCTATTTCTGCAATACGTTTGTATACGTCCAGCTTCTGGAATTCGCTTTTAATATAGGTTGCCGGAATAAAGGCATCAATATCCATATCCACTGTGGTGTCAAAGGTTTCTTCTTCTTTTACTTCCCCTTTCATGGAACGGATGGCATCATTTAACATCTTGCAGTACAGATCATACCCCACGGCCTCCATATGGCCGCTCTGCTGCGCACCTAACAGATTTCCGGCGCCCCGGATTTCTAAGTCCCGCATGGCAATTTTAAAGCCGGAACCCAGTTCCGTAAATTCCTTAATGGCCTGAAGTCTTTTTTCTGCCACTTCCCGTAACATCTTATCTCTCTTATACATTAAAAAGGCATAGGCAGTGCGGTTAGAGCGTCCTACCCGGCCTCTGAGCTGATAAAGCTGTGAGAGCCCCAGACGATCTGCATCGTCAATAATCATGGTATTGACATTGGATATGTCAAGCCCTGTTTCTATTATGGTTGTGGATACCAGCACATCGATTTCACCGTTAATAAAATCGAACATAATCCGCTCTAATTCCCGTTCACTCATCTGTCCATGGGCAAAGGAGACATTGGCTTCCGGTACCAGCCTGGCAATCTTTCCGGCAATCTCATCAATGCCGTTTACCCGGTTGTAAACATAATAAACCTGGCCGTCTCTGGATAATTCCCGGTGGATGGCCTCTCTTATAATTTCTTCATTATGCTCCAATACATAAGTCTGGATGGGCATTCTGTCTACCGGCGGTTCATTTAGTACGCTCATATCCCGAATACCGATTAAACTCATATGAAGAGTTCTGGGTATTGGCGTGGCGGTTAGGGTTAACACATCCACATCATCTTTGAACTGTTTAATTTTTTCCTTGTGGGCGACGCCAAAGCGCTGTTCCTCATCAATAATCAGCAGTCCAAGATTCTTAAAGCTGATATCCTTGGACAGAACCCGGTGGGTGCCGATCAGAATATCCAGATTTCCTTTCTTTAAACGTTCAAGGACGGTTTTTTGCTGTGCTGTGGTTTTAAAGCGGGAGAGCATATCAATACTGATGGGAAAATCCATCATTCTCTGTACAAAGGTATTATAATGCTGCTGGGCCAAAATAGTAGTAGGTACTAAAAACACCACCTGCTTGCCGTCAGATACCGCTTTAAAAGCAGCTCTTATGGCAATTTCTGTCTTACCGTAACCCACATCACCGCAAACCAGGCGGTCCATGATACGTTTACTCTCCATATCCCGTTTGGTTTCATCAATGGCACGGAGCTGGTCATCGGTCTCCTCATAGGGAAACATTTCTTCGAATTCCTTCTGCCATACCGTATCCGGGCCATAGGAAAAGCCTTCCCTGGCCTGACGGGTAGCATACAATTCCACCAGTTCCCTGGCAATCTCTTTTACAGCTCCCTTAACCCTGGTTTTTGTATTCTTCCATTCCGGGGAATTGAGTTTATTTAACTTAGGTTTTCTGGCATCTGCACCGGCATATTTTTGTATTACATCCAGGCCTGTTGCTAAGATATACAACACGCCTCCGCCGCCGTATTCTATTTTAATGTAATCTTTTGTTACCTTATCCACTTCTATCTTTTCAATACCCCGGTAAATACCCAGACCGTGGTTTTCATGGACCACATAATCACCGATATTCAAATCCGTAAAGCTCTGAATCTTCTTGCCGTCATATTCCTTCAGTTTTCGCTTTTTCTTTTTTTCCGCACCGAAGATATCACTTTCGGATATAATAACCAGATTAATAAGGGGATACTCAAACCCTCGGTGCAGACTGCCGTATGTTACCATGATTTCACCCTTTTGGATTACCCGGTCCATATCTTCGCTGTAAAATGCATTTAACTCATGATCCCTTAAATCCTCACTGAGGCGTTTTGCACGGGTTCTGGACACAGAGAGCAGGAGAATCCGGTAGCCGCTTTTCTTCCACTTCAAGAGATCTTTAACCAGAATTTCAAAATTATTGTTATAAGGATTCACAGAACGTACGGTAAAATCCCATCTTCTTTTAATATTGAAAAAGGAGGTTTTATTGTCCATGGTGCTGAGCAAAAGAGTGGTCTTATGGTTTAAACCGGTTAAGAGTTCCTTATAACCATAGATGGCATCACTCTGTCCCGGCAGAATATAACCTTTTTCGATTCTTCCGATCATACCTTCCCGGAATTCGGTTTCCACCGCTTCCCCTTTTTCCTGTATCCGGCTTGGTTCATCCAGATAGATAACGGAATTATCTCCGGTGAAATAATCAAAAAATGAAACCGTATTATCATAAAAATACTTAATATAACTATCTATACCAACGGAGCCCTGAAAGCTTTCCAGATTATCCTTAAATTCACCGATAATATCCTGGATTCTGGCTGCTTCCGCTGTTTTTCTCTGCTCTCTCAGTTTTTTTACAAACTCTTTTTTTTCCTCTTCAATCTTTTTAAATCCCATAAGCATTCTGTCCTGATCCAGGATCATTTCTGCCGCCGGATAAATATTAAGACTTTCAATTCTTTCGATGGACCTCTGGCTGCTGATGTCAAAGGACCTTATGGAATCCACTTCATCGCCCCATAATTCAATGCGGTAAGGACATTCCTCCGTTGGAGGGAATACATCCAGAATACCGCCCCGGACTGCAAATTCCCCGGGACCTTCTACCTGACCCTGGCGCTCATAGCCCAAATGGACAAGGTCGGCCTGCAGCCTGGTTAAATCAAGGGCACCAGCCTCCTTTAAGGTAATAACCCTTTTTTGAATAAAGTCCAGTGGCAGAATTTTATCCATACCACCGTCTAAAGTGGTAATAACCGTAACCGGCTCCTTCTCAATGAGATGCTTTAAAATCTTAAGCCGGTCCCTTACGATGGCATTGCCGTGGATATCGGCACTATAAAAAATAATGTCCTTTGCAGGATACAAATAGACATTTTTATCGTATAATTTATAATCCTCAAGGATTTCTTTTGCCTTGATGTCATTATAGGTTATAATTAACTTCCACAGGTAGCCTTCACTCAAACCGCTGATGAGATGACATTTCTGCGAATCAATACAGCCGGTTACCTGAACCGGTGTGTTTTTCAGTTTTAAGTTGTCTTTTATGTCATTAAATTCTCTTAATTCCTTCAGGGGAGCTGTAAAGGTTTTCAAGTTGATGCCTCCTTTTATCTGTTATAGCCATTAAACTAAAAAGCCTCACTTTCTATTATAGATATTCATGGCTGATTCCATTCCATCTTTTATAATGGCCGCAACAGCCTCCGAAGATTTTTTAATAACATCCCGAATAACCGGCTGTTCCTCATCACGAAACCGGGACAGCACATAATCCGCCAGATCATATCCTGCCGGTTTATCGCCTACTCCAACCTTGATTCTTAAAAACTCCTGGGTACCCAGGTGGCTGATAATGCTTTTGATCCCGTTATGGCCGCCGGCACTTCCCTTTCCCCTGAGTCTTAACTGACCCACATCCAGGCTGATGTCATCATAAATTACAATTACTTCTTCGAGGCTTACTTTATAAAAATCAACCAATTCCCTTACACTTTCCCCACTTAAATTCATATAAGTCTGCGGCTGGGCTAATATTACTTTCTCCCCCTCTATGAATCCCTTGCCGCAAATTGCTTTATGTTTCTTAAAATCCAACGGAATATGATAGTCATCCGAAATACGGGTTATAACATCAAACCCGATATTATGCCTGGTGGCCTGATATTCTCTGGTTGGATTGCCTAGTCCTATGA
>JAEZSL010000309.1 GCA_023443925.1 Bacillota bacterium
TGCTAAAAATCTTTTCATTCGATATGTCCTCCTATCTGCTATCTACAACTAAGTTACGCACTAAGGTTAACATAATTCGTATGCTGGTTCAACCACTAGTTATTGGTAAGTATCACAACTATATCCAATGAAACCACCCGTAAAATATACATAATGAATGAAAATCTCTCAATCCTATCCGGCAGTTAAACCCTTATCCGGCCTGGGTCCGCTATTGGGCAGCCCCTTAAAATTCATGCAGGAAAACCGGCTATATCTGCTTTTTCCTATGAAAAAATACACATTTTATTATTTTTACTATTTCGTACCAGAATACTGCAAAAAAAGAAAGCATTATAGTATAAAGAAACTGCAGCTGATTTAATTGCTTTAGTTTTAGAAGTGCCTGCAGCGGACCGTAGATTATAACTAAAAGCAGTAAAAAAGTTGCTGACATTACAATTACAATTCCTTTTTCTCTTCCTAAATTACGAATGGATTTAAGACTGCTCTCTTTCCCGGATGCATTAACGATAATCAGAAACAGATTGGATACGATTAATATACCAAGTCCTATAGTCCTGGCAGTCCTGGCATCTGCTTGATTATTAAGCAGATATCCGTAATAACTTCCAAAGGATATAATAAATATAACCACCCCTTGTAATAAACTCTTTATAAACAGTTCCTTTGACAGCAATTTATCCTCCGTGTTTCTGGGATCACGCTTCATAATGTCTTTTTCAGCCGGCTGGCACCCGATTGCGGCGGCACAGGTCGGATTCATAATGAGTTCCAGCAAAACCACATGCAGCGGCAGCAGCATCAGTTTATCCGAAAAAATATGAAGAAGCGGGCCGAACAGGCAAATCAGTGCTATGGGTATATGAATGGTAAGTACATAGCCGATGGCTTTTTTGATATTAGCATAAATCCTTCTGCCGTCCTCAATGGAATCCACAATGGTCGAAAAATTATCGTCCAGCAGAATCAAATCGGCTGCTTCTTTCGTAACCTCCGAACCCCTGAGTCCCATGGCAATGCCGATATCCGCTCTTTTTAAGGCCGGTGCATCATTAACCCCGTCACCGGTCATTGCGGTTATCTCACCATTTTCTATGATTGCATTTACAATTCGTAATTTCTGATCCGGTATAACTCTTGAAAATATATTGAAGTTTTTAACGGTCTCTTTTAAAACTTCATCTGTCATGGAAGCAATCTGCATTCCGGTTACCGGAGTTCTACTTCCGGGAAATTCAATTTGCTCTGCCAGGGAAGCCGCTGTATCCCCGTTATCACCGGTTATCATTATGATCCTTATTCCAGCTTCCCTGCATTTACCCAAGTCCTCCTGTATGGAATCTTTGGGCGGGTCTTTGAAACCCATCAGTCCGCAGAAGGTAAAACAACAGTCATTTAAGTTAACCGGTATCTCTTGTTTTGCTTCTGCCACCATCACTCCTGCCGCCAGCACCCGGAGTCCTTTTCGAAACATAGAAGACATTATTTCTTCTATTTCACAGCGTGTTGATACAGATAAAGTGCTGTGCTCCAAAAGCCATTCCGGAGAACCCTTTGCCGTTATGAAAATTTTTTCACTAATCTTCCACACATGTGTCATGGCTTTACATTCCTGGCTAAAGGGATATCCTTTTAAAAATACTCCAGAAAACATCTCTTCTTTACTCAGTCCCAGATTATCGCAATAAGCAAGAATCGCTTTTTCCATGGGATCATGCGGTTCCGAATCACAAGCCAGGGCAGTAATTTTTGCAAATTCCCTTTCCTCACAGTTATAACAGAAGGTTTCCTGCACCGACATCTGATTTTTTGTTATAGTGCCGGTTTTATCAACACAGATTACCGACACCGTTCCTAATGTTTCAACGGCGGATAGTTTCCGTACCAAAGCATGTTTTTTCGTCAGACGCAAGGCCCCCATGGATAAAAATACCGTAAGTATGACCGGAAATTCAGCAGGTATCATCGAAAGTGTAAGAACAATGCCGGATAAAAAACTTTCGATAAGCCGGTCTGATTCCGGCTTATCGCCCAGATTAAAATAGGTGATAAGGCTGACCAGAAAAAATAAGATCACCGCTGCAATCGTACAGGTCTTTGTAAGCTCCTTCATCTGTTTTTGCAACGGCGTTAATCTGTCTTTTACCTCATTAAGGCTTACTCCAATCTTACCGTATATGGTCTCATTACCCGTTTTGTGGATGCGGAGTACAGCGTTTCCCTGTATCACCATAGTTCCGGCATAACAATAATCCGTCTGGGTAACTGGAAAAGAGGTTAAGGCCAGTTCTTGAGTTTCCCTGGCACCGGCATCCCTGACCGGCATCTTCCATACTTCCGTGGCTTCCCCCGTTAGCAGACTTTCATCAATGCAAAAATCATGGGCAGAAAGGACATATCCATCTGCGGGAATGCGGCAGCCCTCTTCTGCCAGTATAATATCACCCGGAACAATCTCCGTTCCGGAAATACAAACAACTTCCTTGTTCCGTACCGCCGAAATCATAGGATCGGACAGCTTTCTTAAGGTACTTAAGGCCTTGTCGGTTTTCCATTCCTGCAAAACATCCATAATAACAATTCCCAGTACGAAGAAAAGCATAATAAGTCCGTCTTTTGGCTCTCCTAACAGAAAGTAAATCAAAGCTGCCAGAAATAATAGGAGAAAAACCGGTTCCGACAGGGCAAAAATGATTCTTTTTATGAATGGTTTACCAGGCTCTGATACAATTTCATTTTTACCATATCTTTTCTGTAATTCCAGAACTTCTTCCGTCGTCAGTCCATTTACACTTACATTTTTCAAACAAGCCCTCCGTTTTAACTCTCTTTACCTTTTTCTGAACTAAGAATCCCGTCCGGCAGGGATTTTTGTAGCAGCTCCCATGGCATAAAACATCTGCTTGCAGATGTTTTACTGCCTCAAATCAGGGTGTGAAATGTATTTTATTTCACACAAGAACGCATTTCCAACTACAAAAAAAACACCTGCGGGACACATGTAGTAAACTACTGTCCCGCAGGTGTTTTACAACCCGCTGCTGCATAACAGCCCGGCTCCAATTTAATTTCGGCCTGATCAGTTTGTACTGTAGATATACGCATCAACCTGCGTTTTGCAGTGCAAAGAGAATGAATAATGTAATATTACTATATTCCGTAAGCCGTAAATTTGTTACTCTGCAATATAACTGTTTTCAACCGTAATAACAACCTGATACCGTTCATCTATCTTCCTTAAGGCTTCTTCGATCCGAAGCAGCAATTCCTGTTCCTCCTCTTCGTTATATGAGAAGGGAACTACTAAATCAAAAATCAAATTAATATGTTCCTCACCATTTACAATTCGAAAATCATGAATTCCGGCTTTTGGTTCCAATTCTTTTATAACACGGATGACTGCCTCTTTTCTTTCAATTACCCTTTGGTCGTTCGTTTCAATGGGGTCCATATGAATGACCAGGAAAATCCCCATCTCCCGCAATACATCCCGCTCTATCCGGTCGATGGTTTCGTGGGCAGCTTCCAGATTAACATCGTTGGGAACTTCTGCATGGATCGTTGCCATGGTATGGGATGGTCCATAATTGTGTACAATCAGATCGTGACTGCCCATGATACCTGCATATCCTTCTACTTTTTTTGTAACAGCTTCATATACATTCCGGTCTACCGCTTCCCCAAGAAGTGGTTCAAGGGTTTCCCTGGCAATGTTAAAGCCGGCCAGTAAAACAAAAATCGAAACAATAGCCCCCATCCAGCCGTCTACCATAAAACCAGTCAGCTTCCCTACAATGACAGAGGCAATAGTGGTGGATGTAATCAAAACATCTCCCAGGGCATCCGTAGCGGTGGCCTTCATAACATTGGAATTAATCCGGTTGCCAAGTGTCCGGTTAAACAGGGAAAGCCACAGTTTAATCAATACGGAGATACACAGGATTCCTACAAGAATCCAGTTAAAACCCACCGCCTCCGGTTTGATTATTTTGGTAAAGGAACTTTTAAAACAGGAGAGCCCTACCTGTAATATTAAAAAAGATACCGCAAAGGCAGCAATATATTCAAATCTGCCATGACCAAAGGGATGTTCTTTATCTGCCGGACGTTCCGCCAGTTTCACACCAACGAGTCCGATAACGGAAGAAGCCGCATCCGATAAATTATTAAACGCATCTGCCATAACGGATATACTGTTAATGATTAATCCAATGGCAATTTTTACACCAAAAAGAATTATATTGCAGATAATACCCACCAGACTGGTCAAAACTCCATAGGCAGTCCGTACTTTGCTCTTTTCCGTATTCTTATAATCTTTTACAAATAATTTTACCAGTAACTGGGTCAATTTCTCACCTCCGGGCGGATATAGCCCTCCCACTCTAAATTTACTCTCGAATCCTAATAGAAAAACACACCTGCGGAACCTGCTACTGTCCCGCAGATGTGTAAACATCATCTGCTGATGAAAACCAGCTCCGCCTCGAATCCTTTGATTCACTGCCTGCTCAGTCTGTACTGTAAACTATATAAAGGTAAAGCCACATTTCTAGGATTATAATTGATTAAGAGCAGTTTGTCAATGCGTTTTTCCCATATTAGTAAATATTATCCAAATTAATCATGTTTTTGTCGCCACACTAACGCTCATGCTTTTTGGGCATAAATCGTAAAGAATAGCCTCTTTTGCTATTCTTCTAATGACTCGCATTCATCTCGTGACGCAATTCACACTAGCTCCCATAGCATAAATTATCTGCTGGCAGATGATTTACTGCTTCAAATCAGGGTGTGAATTATGCACTATATAATTCACACTAATTCCCCTAATAACTTATCGATACTGACTAATTTTACACATAAAACAAATAATTCCGTGGCTGTCTGTAAATCCTGTGAGGAAGGAAAAGTCGGAGCAATACGGATGTTGCTGTCTAAGGGGTCTTTACCGTAGGGATAGGTTGCACCGGCCGGCGTCATTACTACTCCTGCCTTTTTTGCTTTATCAACAATTTTTTTAGCACAGCCTTCCAAAGAATCAAAAGATATAAAATATCCTCCCTTTGGCTTATACCAGCTGCCGATTTCCAGACCGCCAAGCTCTGATTCCAGAAGATCCAGTACGGCTTCAAATTTCGGTCTTAATATTTCCGCATGTTTTCTCATATGTTCCGTAACACCTGCCATGTCTTTAAAAAATCTGACATGACGAAGCTGGTTTACTTTATCGTGGCCTATGGTCTGAATTCCCAGCTGTTTCTTGATATAAGAAAGGTTATTTTCCGAGGCTGCAATGGCTGCCAGACCCGAACCGGGAAAACTGATTTTTGAGGTGGAGGTAAATTTATATACCATGTCCGGATTACCCCAGCGCTTACATTCTGCCAGAATTTCCAGGATATTATCCTGATCCTCATCATATAGATGGTGGATACTGTAGGCATTATCCCAGTAGATTCTGAAATCCTTAGCGGCAGGCTTCAGCCTGGCAAAACGGCGAACCGTTTCATCCGAATAGGTGATACCCTGGGGATTGGAGTATTTGGGTACACACCAGATACCTTTAATGCTCTCATCCTCCGCAACCAGTCTCTCTACCAACTCCATATCCGGACCGGTCTCCGTCATAGGCACATGAATCATATCAATCCCAAAGTATTCCGTAATGGCAAAATGTCTGTCATAACCAGGAACCGGACACAGAAACTTAACCTTATCCAGTTTACTCCAGGGTGTATTTCCCATAACTCCGTGGGTTATGGAACGGGAGATGGTATCATACATTACATTGAGGCTGGAATTACCGTATATGATAATATTCTCCGGCGGCACTTCGCTAATCTGTCCCAGCAGGCTTTTCGCCTCATAGAGACCGTCCAGCACACCGTAATTACGGCAGTCCGTCCCGTCATCACAGCGTAAATCCGAACCGCTTCCCAGAATATCCATCATACCCATGGAAATATCCAACTGTTCCGTACAGGGTTTTCCTCTGGACATATCTAGTTTTAAATCTCTCGCCTGTATTTTTTTATACTGTTTTGTCAGTTCAGCTTTTAATGCTAATAATTCTTCCTTGGATAAAGTATTATAAGGTTTGATAAGATTACCTCCTTTGTTTTTTTGTCAGTCTATCATAATTTTTAATTTATTACAATGAAAACTTGATTCTATGCATCCCCCGGAATTAATACCGGCCGGCAAGTTCAGCAAGCAGCATTTTATTTTCTTTCCATACCACTTTAAATTCAGAAATTTTAAGAGGACAGTTTTTTGTCCCAATCTCAATGGTAACGGCAGGCAGCTTTTTTTTGACGGTTATCCAGTCAGAAAAGCCTGCGCTGTTGCTTTTTTTAAAGGATGTAATTAAATCATATCCGGTAAGAGACTCAACCAGATCTGCCAGCTGCTTTGATCCCTTTTTCAGAGCCCCTTTCTGACCGAAATTCCAGTAAAGAATAGAACCGGAGGCATGATAGCTGACGGTACATACCGGTTTGATTTTATTGACAAGTTTAACTAAGGTTTTGGTCTCTTTTTCCGATTCTGCGGCTGACCCCTTATAAAAATACGCTCTGGGAGATTTCACACCGTTATTCAGCGTTTTCCAGTACACGTTGAAATTTCGGTTTAAATCGACTCCCCGTGCATTGGCTTTCCAATTGGTATAATAAGAAGCTTTACCTTTTCCATACTTCTTACAAATCTTTTCAATCTTTTGACGCAGATTTTTATTGCGTATCCCTTTTGAACCAGACTGGCTGATGGTAACCCCGTCAGGATTTGCCATGGGAAGGATATGAAAAGCTACTTCATCAAATAATTCGCTGTAATAACGTTTTTGATGCATTCCTGTATAATAATTCAAACAATATAGTTCGATCTGCTTCATGGTGAGCTGAGTGGTCATATACTCCCTGCCATGGATGGAGGACTGAATGAGAATCTTTTTATCAGCTTTGGGATTACCCAGGATTACTTCATAGATATTCCTCTTATCGTAGGAAGTATCCAGTATATTTACCGTCAAACGGTCTCCGTATTTTCCTTGCAGCAATTTCAAATCCGCTGCCATATCCGTATAGGTATACTTTGCTTTGGAAGTATCTACAATGTTAAGTCCGGTTTCCGTATAAGCAGCCTTTTTACTTCTTGTTTTTACATTTACCGTAACAGTGGTGCTGATACCGCTGCCATCATCAGCTTTTAACGTAATCTTGGCCTTTCCTGCTTTTTTTGCGGTAACTTTTCCGTCTTGATCAACCACAACTATTTCCTCGTTGTTGGACGACCAGACCATTTTAGTCTTTGAAGCAATTAACGGTTCCGCTTTATAACGGAAGGTTCTGGTCTGCCCGGTTCCCAGCGTACATGTATTTTTAGTAAGATAGAGTATACCCACGGACTCCAGATCGGAGATTACCTCCACCGGTATGTCTGCTCTTTCACCATTGGCCAGTGCTGCTGTTATGGTTGCACTGCCGGCCTTCCAGCCGGTAATAACCCCATTTTCATCCACCGTGACGGCTTTTGTATTATCTGAGGTAAAAGTAATCTTTTCCATGGCATCCGACGGTTCCAGGTACCAGGCTAATACATGGGTTTCTCCGATTTTTAAGGATACACCGCTTTTTATAAATTGTATTTTCGTTATACCAGGTTCGGGAATCATCCCGTTTTCACTTTGGACTGCTTCCGGCCCGCCGGTGGTTTGTGTTTCTTCTGTATCGACAACCGCGGCCCTTGCGGTCTGCCTGCAGTTAATAAATATTAGGATAGTAATAATTAAAAATAGTACTCTTTTTCTCTTTTGTTTTTCCTTCACACTTGCTCCCATGGCAGTAAAGCATCCGCATCCAGATGCTTTATGCCTCAAATCAGGGTGTGAAATGTCCATTATTTCACATTATGCCCTCTAGTTTAGTCTGTTTTCCAGTAACATTTATGATTTCTTTAAAACTTCTATTGCAGCTGCAATTCATACAATTTCCTGTATATGCCGTCATGATTCAGTAATTCCTGATGGGTCCCCGTTTCCCTTATTTCTCCTTTATGCATGACCAGTATTTTATCCGCATGCTGGATGGTGGATAGACGATGGGCAACCATAATGGTAGTTCTGCCCTTCATCAGTTTCTCCAGGGCATCCTGTATGATCTGCTCGGTTTCCGTATCAATGTTAGCCGTAGCTTCATCCATTACCAGGATGGAAGGATCATATGCCAGAGTTCTGGCAAAGGATAATAACTGCCTCTGGCCGGAGGAAAGGGTAGTCCCTCTTTCGGTTACGGCTTCTTCGTAGGTATGATTAAGGTTTTCTATAAAATCCGCCGCATTGACATAAGCTGCCGCCTGTTTTACTTCTTCATCGGTTATATCCTGGTTCTTTAACCGTATATTACTTTTGATATCACCGGTGAAGATAAATACATCCTGCTGTACCTGGCCGATGGCACCTCTTAACTGATCGGTGCCAAGTTCTTTGATATCCACTCCGTCAATGGTTATTCTGCCCTTTTGGATATCATAATATCTGCCGATGAGGTTTAAAATTGAAGATTTTCCTGCCCCGGTAGCTCCCACAAAAGCTGCCCTCTGCCCAGGTTCTATAACAAAACTGACATCTTTTAGTATCCAGTTTTCCCCATCATAAGCAAACCATACATGTTCGAACTCGATGCGGCCCTTCACTTCCGGTAATTCCAAAGGGTTCCCCGGGTCCACAATTAAGGGTTCTTCATCCAGCAGGGTAAATATCTTTTCGGCGGATGCCATTGCCGACTGAAGCGTTCCAAGCTGTTCCGCCAGCTCCTGTATGGGTTCAAAAAAAGAACCGATATATTGTATAAAAATATATAAGGTACCGATGGTTATGGTTCCTTTTAACACGGAATCTCCGCCTACCCCGATAATGATAACCAGCGCCAGTATGGACAGGATATACATAAGGGGACGGAAGACGGCAAACACCATCATTTCTCTGTAATTTGCCTGAAAAAGCTCCCTGTTTTTCCCTTTAAATTCTTCATACTTTTCCTGCTCCCTGGCAAATATCTGAATCAGCTTCATACCGGAGATATGTTCGGAAAGGTATGTATTAATTGCCGTTATTTTTGTCCTCACCAGGCGGTAAGTCGCCCGTGACATGGACTTAAACAGTATGGTCAAAGCGATAATGACGGGCAGCAGCATAAATGCGTAAAGGGAAAGTCTTAGATCAATACTAATCATGACTATAGCCAGTCCGATTATCTTAATAGAGTTCTTGAACAATTTCACCAGTATATTGGCATACATTTCATTTAAGGCTTCCACATCATTGGTTATCCGGGTTACAATCCGCCCAACGGGTGTAATATCAAAAAATCTTAAAGATAACTTATGGACATGTTCAAATACTTCCTGTCTGATATTATATATGATACTCTGTCCGGTAAGCTGCAGTATCCAGGTCTGCAAAAAGTTGCAGACAAAGCTTCCTGCCAATACCAGAAGATATACAAATGCTATTTCCTTTACCCTGTTAAAATCACCGTTTCCCATAAACTCATCGATTGCCCTGCCCACCAAAATAGGGCGGTACAGTTCAAATCCGGTGATACACAATACCAGTATAAGGGATAAACCCATCCAGTGCCAGTAAGGCTTTACATACCCCATCAGACGGCCCAGTACATTGCCCTGATGGGAAATCGTATCCTTTATATCATTATTATTATCCATCTGTAATATACACCTTTCAAAGTTAATCTTTCATTGCCTTATACTGCTTCCAGCTGTTTTTCCAGCTGCTGCTTTTCATACATTTTTGCATAGATACCCTGCTGCCTTAACAGTTCCTCATGGGTGCCGTATTCTGCCATATCGCCTTCCTCCAGTACCAGAATCCGGTCGGCATTCTGGATGGTGGAGATCCGGTGGGCAATGATGATGGTAGTTTTACCTTCCCGGTTCTGTTTCAGGCTATTTAAGATTTCTTCCTCTGTGTTGGTATCCACCGCGGATAACGAATCATCTAAGATTAAAACCGGTGCGTTTTTCATTAAAGCTCTGGCAATGGAGCTTCTCTGCTTCTGCCCGCCGGAGATGGTAACGCCTCGTTCTCCTACCAGGGTATCGTAACCCCCCGGAAATTCCATGATATTATCATGGATACAGGCTTCTCTGGCCGCTTTTTGCACAAGTTCCAGGTCTTTACAGACAGCGCCAAAGGCAATATTGCTTTTTAAGGTGTCAGAAAACAGAAAATTATCCTGGGGGACATAAGCGATATTTTCTCTTAAAACCTTAAGGGGGATATTCCGGATATCCTGTCCGTCTATGGTAATCATACCGGATTCCACATTATAGAGCCGGAGCAAAAGATTGACCAGGGCGGTCTTACCGCTGCCGGTGCGTCCCAATACCGCAAGGGTGCTTCCTTTCTCCACCTTTAAGCTAATGTTCTGTAAAACCTGGGGCGTCTCAGGTGTAAATCTGAAATTCAAACCGGAAAACTCGATTTCCCCTTCCAGATGATTAATTCCATAATCGGTTTCCCCTTCCACATCATGTACCTCCGGTGACTGGCCGAAAATGTTCTGAATCCGTTTTATGGAGGCCATACCCTGAGAGAAGAACGTAACACTGTCCCCCGCTGCAATCATGGGCCAGACAAGCATACCGATATATTGGTTAAAGGCTATGAACCTTCCCAGGGAAATGGTTCCGTTAATGGTTAAATATCCCCCATAAAGAAGTGTTATTAAGCTGGAAAGACCGATAACTACATCCAGTAGCGGCATGACGGTTGCCTGCAGCTTCACCACTCCCATATTCTTATCTTTATTATCCTGATTCGCCCTGGCAAAGGCTTTTCTTTCATTTTTTTCCTGAACAAAGGCTTTCACTACACGGATGCCGGAGATGCTTTCCTGCACCTGGTCGGTTAAATCCGAGAAAGCCTTTTGTTTTTCCGCAAATCTTCTCTCCGCCGAACGCCCGTAATAAACTCCTCCGATGGCTATAAATATCAGAGGAATTACCGCAAGAAGGGTTAACTTCACATCAACATAGACTATCATCTTAGTAAGTACCATAACCGTCATAATACAGGCGTCAAAAGAGGTAATGACAGCCGGTCCTGCCGACATACGGATGGCATTTAGATCATTGGTAAAATGGGCCATTAAATCCCCCGTCTTATTCTTGTTGTAATATCCCATGGACAGTTTCTCCAGATGGGCGAACATATCATTACGCAGGTCATATTCTATGGCTCTCGCAGATCCAAAGATAAAGTAGCGCCAGCCAAACCTGCCGGCCATAAGAATCAGCCCTACCAGTACAATTTTAAAAATCCCCTGTAACAGGCCTTCCATATCCAGGGTATGTCCCTCCAGTCCGTCCGTAATCTCTCCCGTAAACTGAGGTATGTATAGATTCACATAATCCACCACAAATAAGGTTAGTATGCCAAGGAAGTATTTCCATTTATAACGGCTCAGATATTTTAGTATGATATTTTTTTCTTTCATGAATAACCCCCGCTTTTTATCGTAATTGTTATTAATTATCTAACATTTGTTCGGATTTTTCAATACGAAAAGAGTATGATTTTTCTTTTTTCATAAGGCTGCTAATTCAAGCTGCAGATTTCAGAGAGAAGCTTATTTCCAGTAAGCTATGGGTTACTATTGGTGTGTCAATCGTTTACATCATCTTTGCGATATCTGGGGCTCCTTTTCATTGTCATATTTCGAAATCACTTACTGGAAATTCGGGCATGTTTTCAAAATATTTGATTTATAATGATAGATAATCCTTTTAATAAAACTTAAAAGGTTACATATTATTGTCATATAGGAAATATAAAGTTGAAGCTTATTAATAAAAAATTAACGTCTAATCTATTAGCATAAATTCCCAATAGATTAGACGTTAAGAACTGCATGTAAATTTTGTAATAAATCCACTTTACCTAGGCTTAATTTGTTTTGTATATCCGGTTAATTTTTTTCATCTTCTTCGTCTTTCACATACTCTAATATGTCGCCCGGCTGACAGCCCAATGCTTCACAAATTTTCTCCAAAGTGGAGAACTTTATGGCTTTTGCTTTTCCATTCTTTAATATAGATACATTAGCCATTGTAATTCCAACTTTTTCCGTTAACTCTGTAACACTCATTTTACGCTTTGCCAGCATAACATCAATATTAATAATTATAGCCATTCTCTCACCTCAGATTGTTAAGTCATTCTCTTGTTTTAAATCACTGGCCTTTAATACAAGATGGGATAAAGCCGCCGACATAATCGCGAGGGCGAATCCGATAAATAAAATAACCGTAATAAACAGCAGAATTCCCGGGTGCAATACTCCAAGGAAAAAAGCTGCCACGGCTGCCACAATATAAATTATACAGTCCGCTATAAAATACCTGCTGATGGTTTTTAGCGCTGCTGCATTCTCCATGCAGAAAGAACAATCCCTGCCGATACGGGTGCATATTCCCCAGAATTTATATAATGCCAGATAACAGGGAACGGCAGTTATCCAGATAAAGGCCACAAAATAGTTCCATAAATATTCTATATCAGAATATTTCTCTATAAAATCACGTGACCAGGACGGAACAATAACAAAGCAGAAAAAGGTCCCGATTCCTCCTGCAATCACCGTAATCAGTTTAAGCCACCTGGCCATTTCCAATTGTCTCATCGATTAACCTCCTGCGTCCATGCTTTCTTAATCTTGTTAAATAAAATGTAATTATTATCATTATCAGTTCCGCCTTTTTCGGCCGGCCAGCAAAGTACTTCATTCCCATTAATTATACTATAGCTATCTTCTTCTGTCGATATTAATATAATGAAACAAAAACCCTAAAACCAGGTTGACTACTTGTAATTCAACCCTGCTTACGATATACTGATATGGAAAAAAATTGAAGAAAACATATATTTATCCTCACAAATTTAAGCTGTATCTGAAACAATCGCTCCTAATATGCCATACATTTAAAATTAAAATTAGTCTTTCAAATTAAGCAGTAACGCAAGCAGGCTTGCGATATGCAGGAGGTATTGTATGAAGAAGAAAAATAATGTTAACCGATACCGTATCAACAAATTTATACTGATCACCATCATAATTATCCTATTACTCCTTGCCGGCTTTCTTTTATATACTTTTGTTACCCGGCATGGAATTACGGCGGCCGGTCCATACGATGGACATTTGAAAAATTACAATACCGGATTAACGGCTGAAGAATCTTACCAGCAGGATCTTAAATTTATTTACCAGGAAATCAAAGAGAACTATGTGGATCTTGGGTATAAGGAGAATCTATTTCACTTTGACTGGGATGAGAGATATGAATTTTACAGACGCAAGTTGGAGACAGTAGCCTCCAAAAAAGATTTTTATAAGATATGTAACGAATATATTGCTACATTAAAAGACGGCCATGTATGGTTTGAGGAATACAATACAGACCCGGATTTACGCTTGTGGGCGCCTTATTCCAAAGGTTTTGTTTTTGCATTTGAACTGCGCTATATACAAGGACATACCATCGTCGTATCAAACCGGTTAAATGGCAGTCTAAATGGATATGAACTCGTATCCATAGAAGGAATACCGATTACCCAAATCCTTGACACGATGCTAAAATACTGTTATCAACGTGGAAATGATGACAGTGCCAGATCCTATCTGCTAAAATCCGGCGAATTTTATCGTTACTTTTTATATGAGTATGATACCTATCCGCAAGAGTTAACCTTTGAGTTAATCAATAAGGAAGGTCTGACGAAAACTATTACAATGGAAACCAATACTACTTTAGACCAAAATTATGATAACTATAAGAATATTAATCTGGGAACTACGGAGTCTTCTCTGCCTACTGTTAAGATCTTTGATGAGACCGGCTATATTCGTATTGATTCTTTTAACAGTAATGTACAGGAAATTGTTTCTGCTTTTCAGGATGCTGTAAATACTTTAAAAGAAGCGAATGTTAAGGGTGCTGTTCTGGACCTCCGCTATAACGGAGGTGGTAATGAATCTTTTCGTAAAGTACTAAGTTACCTCACCAAAAAGGATATTGTAATTGCGAATTATCATTACCGGAAATCTCCGCGGTTTTATGACATCTTTTATTTAAGACCTTTATTGGGTACCGTATCCGGTGAAACTGCTGATTTTGAAGCTGAAAAGGGCTATACAAACTGGTATAAGTGGACGGTTCAGCCGTCAAAGGAACCGTTTTTAACTACTATTCCTGTAGCAGTTTTATGCAACGAAAGTATTTTCAGCAGCACCAATGATTTTGTATACGCGTGCTTAAAATATAATCTTGCAAAAGTAGTGGGTAATACGGTCCCCCTATCCGGTAATGGTTTATCCACCCAAATTGTATTGCCAAGCCGAGAATATGTAATAAGTTATTGTTTCTTCGAGTCTATGGCTCCGGATGGCAGCCCTTTTGAAAATGTAATTTTAAAACCGGATATCGCCGTTGAACAGTCCTATGACGACCTTATAAAGAATCGTGACACACAACTGAATGCCGCTCTGGATTATATCAAGAAAGCGGCTGTAAAATAAAGATACGAAGGAGTTTTTCTAATGACCGAACTATTTATTGACCCAAATATATATACCACAAGACCTGAAGCCGCCGGCAGGCTTAATAAGGAAATGCGGGTTTATGACCTGTTAGAACAGCTGCATATTCCCTTTTTCCGGATTGATCACGGAATTACGGCTACCATTGAATCCTGTCTGGAAATTGAGAAGATGCTGGAAATTGAAATCTGTAAGAACCTCTTTTTGTGTAATACCCAGAAGACCCAATTCTATCTGCTGATGATACCGGGCAGTAAGAAATTTAAAACTGCGGAATTAAGCAAACAGCTGCAAACCTCCAGACTTTCTTTTGCCCCAGCCGAATATATGGAGGAATTTTTAGATATTACTCCCGGTTCCGTCAGCGTGCTGGGCTTGATGAACGACTGTAATAACCGGGTACAGCTTCTTGTTGACCGCGAAGTATTAAATCAGAAGGCCGTAGGCTGCCACCCCTGTATTAATACCTCCAGCCTGAAGCTTAGTATAAACGATTTAATAAATGAATTCCTTCCTTTTATAGGGCACGAACCGGTTATTGTTGATCTTAATTAGCATCTTAAGTATTCCGGATATTTTATCGTTAAAACAGTCATATTAAACAGACTTGTCTGGTATAATGAGAGTATATAATTAATATTAGTTTAATCTTATTAATATAACAATTTTTACTTGTTAATCATAGTACCTTTTAGTCCGTTTTAAATAATTGATTGGATTGTTCAAATTTAAGACTTTAAAATGAAATCGCTGAATGCGAAGATGGGAGACCGTATGAAAGTATTAGTAGATGCAGACGCTTGTCCGGTAAAACATATTATTGAAAGAATCGCTAAAAAGTTTTATATTCCCGTAATTATGGTTATTGATACCAGTCACATTCTGGAGTCGGAATACAGTAAGATAATTCAGGTAAGTAAAG
>JAEZSL010000328.1 GCA_023443925.1 Bacillota bacterium
CCAATATTAGACCGGACATTGGGTTCAGCCATCCAGCAGTCGAGTATATTAATGCCGTAAGCTGCACAACGTTCAATTACTGCTTTAACCTCCGCGGCCCCCTGCCGTTCCAGCCATTCTGCTCCCAATCCGATTTCACTTACCTTAAGCTCTGTTTTTCCTAATTGCCTGTACCTCATACCCATCACCTTTCCTAGTCCGCCAATATTTTTAAATTACTTCTTACCAGGGAAGCCCTGGCACAACCACAGTTACCATTTTGTGTCACTTATTTGATTACAGGATAATCCCATATTACCATTAAATCCCATACTATTCAATATCTGCTTTGTCTCAGCTACGATATAAACGATTAAAAATCACCCGGATTTAAGAACCGATAGTTACCTATGCATATCACAAGCCCCGCTAGCGATACTGCTTAAATTGGAAGAATCTAACCGCATAGGACAAGCGGAAAAAACCATCTCATTTCCAAATAATAGTTCCGGAAATGAGATGGTCAGTTTATGAAAGACCCCTGTAAAGGCTTATATTAAGAACTACCTGTCATATAGAAAGGTGGTTCTTAATGTTCCTGTTATATTATATTAATTCATTTAATTCATAATCAACGCAGACCGGATATTGTTTATTTTCACTCAGCTGTAATCTGGCATTGATACCATAGATCTCCTTTAAGCTTTCTTTGGTAATGACATCCACAGGAGTACCCTGGCAGATTAAATTGCCCTGCTTTAATCCGATAATATTGGATGCAAAACGGCAGGCGTTATTCAGTTCATGCAGTACGATGACAACTGTAATTTTTTTATTTTTATTCAATCTTTCCAACACCTTCAGCACTTCCAGCTGATACGACATATCCAGATAGGTGGTAGGCTCATCCAGCATGATAATGTCCGTTTCCTGAGCCAGGGTCATAGCGATCCAGGCCCTCTGCCTCTGACCGCCGGACAGATTTCCGATTTCCCGGTCCCCATACTCCTTAAGTTCCGTTTCTTCCATTGCCCACTGAATGATATCTTTATCATGGCTTTTCAGACCACCCATAAGCTTCTGATGGGGAAAACGTCCAAAAGCGATTAATTCTTTTACCGTTAATCCCGGCGGGCAGACCGGTCCCTGGGGCAGAAAGGCAACCTGGGCTGCCAGATGCTTTTCCTTCTGCTCCCTGATATTTTTACCGTTAATAAAAATATCACCGCTTTTGGGTTTTATAACCCTGGCAATGGTTTTTAACAGCGTTGACTTCCCGCAGCCGTTGGCACCAATTATAATGCTGATCTCACCGGAAGGTATGGAAAGGTTCATATTTTCTATTATTAAATTCTCTTCATAGGCTACGGATAAATTTTTTACACTTATGGCTTCCACTTACTTCTCCTTTGTTATCAAATAAATAAAATACGGAACTCCGAAGATTGAAATTGTAACCCCCATAGGTAACTCAATGGGTGAAAACAAATTTCTTGATAATGCATCCGCAAACAGTACAATCACCGCACTGACCATGGCAGAAGCGATTAGATAGTGCCTGTGGTACGGGCCCACCAGTTTCCTGGCGATATGGGGTGCAATCAGACCGATAAAGCCTACATTCCCGGCAAAAGCCGTAGCACTTCCGGCCATGATAACCGAGAAAAAGAGTAATTTTTTTCTCTCTCGGTTTAAGTTCAGTCCAAGAGAGATTCCATGCTCCTCTGACAGCAGATGCACATCCAGTTTCTTATGCCCCAGATATATAATTAAAAACATAATCAAGGTCACCGGTATAAGGATTCTGGCATAGCTCCAGCCGGATCCCCACAGACTGCCGGAGGTCCAGACCAGCACTCTGTTATACTCCCCGGCGCCTCCCCGAAACATGAAGAAGGTTAGAAATGCATTCAGTCCCGCATTTAACCCCAGACCTACCAAAAGCAGCCTTTTCGGGCGTATCCGTTCCCTTCCCGACAGCAGGTAAATAACCATTGCGGCCGCTCCCGAACCCATGATTGCCATAAAGGGCAGCACATAAACGGACAGAGTGCCAAGTTCACTGTAATAATCCGCTGTTTTAAAAGATATAAAGATAACTGCCGCCACAGCGGCACCGGCATTGATGCCGGTAATCCCGGAATCTGCCAGGTCATTTTTCGTTACGGTCTGCAGCAGCGCTCCCGCAGTGGAAAGTGCCACGGCAACACAGATTCCCACTAACATTCTGGGGAGTCTTATAGTAAACAGCGCTGTATTCTGCATTTTTGTCCCATGTCCCATAATGGTATTTAAGATATCCTCCGGTGACATCTTATAACTTCCCCAGCTTAAATAAAGGATGGAAGCGGCTGTAAGCAAAACAAACAATATTATGGTGATAATCGGAAATCTCCTGTTTTTCATCAGCTTTTCTCCTTTCTTGCAGCCGCAATAAAGAAGGGCACACCAATTAAGGAGGTAAATATACCGATCGGTATTTCATAGGGAGCAATTACCAGTCTGGCTCCTATATCCGAATAGGTTAGAAGTACTGCACCCAATAAAAAGGAAACCGGTATATTCTTTCGATAATCTTCCCCCGTTATTTTTCTGACGATTTGCGGTATGATAAGTCCTACAAACCCGATATTTTTGCCTACGGCTACCGCGGCGGCACACATAGGAATCATAACCAGTACGGTAATAAGCCGGATTCGTTCCGGGTTTTCCCCCAGGCCAACCGCTACGTCATCTCCCAGACTTAGCAGGTTTATTTTACCGGATAACAGGATAGCCGTAAATAAGCCTGCTGTTCCAACCAAAGCAATCAAAATAAAATCCGTCCAGGCAGCATTTCGGAAACCTCCGCCTACCCAAAAGGCAATAAACTGTGACTTATTAGATAAAAGACCGGTCACAGTGGTAAGGGATAAAAAGAAGGTCCCCATTGCAGTACCGCCTAAGAGAATCCTGGCAACCGAACCCTGACCGGATTTTTTTAGAATAAAGACCAGTACAACCATTCCGCTGAAGATTGCTCCGATCAGGGAAGCCAGCATTGCATTGGCTGTATGGACGGATATGCCGGCTGCATAAAATACAGCCACCATAAGGGTTGCTCCCTGGCTTACGCCAAGCAAAGAGGGTTCTGCGATGGGATTTCTGGTAACTCCCTGAATCATGGCTCCCGTCACCCCTAAAACTCCTCCCGTAAACAACACGCAAAGAACTCTGGGGATTCGTACATCCCGTATCAGTACCAGCTCCAGTTTATCGCTGTAATGAAAAATACTGTCCCATATCTCCTTAATTCCAATATGGGTTGCCCCCTGGCTTATGCCAAGGAACAACCCAGCTATCAGAATAAAAATGCCGCAAACC
>JAEZSL010000332.1 GCA_023443925.1 Bacillota bacterium
GTCTCTTTTTTGAACGATATATATTTAGTACATACTTGCAAATATGTAGTTTAATGTTAAAATTATAACATAGACACCGCCGGATAAACAAGAGTTTTAGCGGGATATTTCCGACTAAAAGGCAGTAAAATTAGTATATAAAAGAAAGGAAGTATAAGTATGAGTTTTATCGACATTGCTAAGGAGAGATATTCCTGCAGAAAATATCAGGATAAGAAGGTAGAAAAGGAAAAACTGGATCAAATTCTTATGGCAGCCCACGTGGCACCCACCGCTGCAAATTGTCAGCCGTTGAAGCTATTAGTAATTCAGGAAAAGGAAGGGCTTGAAAAGGTTAACAAAAGCGCACGAACTTACGGTGCCCCCCTGGTCATCCTTGTATGCGGTGATACGGATAAAGTCTGGGTACGTCCTTTTGACGGCAAGAAACATCACGATATCGACACAAGTATCGTAACGGACCATATGATGCTGCAGGCGACGGAATTAGGTCTTGGCACTGTCTGGGTCTGCTATTTTAATCCGGAATTAATTCGGGCCGACTTTAATCTGCCGGATAATCTGGAACCCGTAAACATTCTGGTTATCGGTTACCCGGACGGAGAACCCCAGTCCCCAGATAGGCATGATAAAACCAGGCTGCCCATTGAGTCAATTGTGGCTTATGAAATGTTATAAGCAGCACAGGACAGAGATTATCACTGTTATACCTGAAAAGTAGCGTCTTTTGCTATTCTTCTAATGACTCGCATGTAATTTGCGAAGCAATTTACACTTATCCCTTGTAATCTGACATTAATAATAGTAATATTATTTCAATATTACGAAAGAAGGAAACAGACTATGCAATGGGATATCATTACTGGCCCTGTTATTGGGGCTGTAATTGGCTATGTAACGAATTTAATTGCCGTAAAGATGTTATTTTATCCGATCAATCCGGTTTATATCGGTAAATTCAGGCTCCCCTTTACACCGGGTATTATTCCGAGAGGAAAGGCGAGGTTTGCAAAAGCAATTGGTAATGTTGTGGGAAATAATCTTTTGAATGGAGCCAGTATAAAGGATACTCTGTTATCCCAGGATACGGAAGTGCAGATTGAAAAACAGCTGGATCTTATTTTTGAAAAACTAGCGGTTGATCAAACTTCTCTGGAAGTAAGAATCCAGGCACTTATGGGTGAATCAGCCCGGACGCAGCTGGAAGAGGAGGTTGTCAGAACTCTGTCTGAGAAGATCAGCAGTGAACTGACAGCCATGGATCTTGGAAGGGTCTTTGCTTCGGAGGTTAAGGCAGCCATACAGGAGAAAGTTCAGGGTACCGTGTTGGCCATGTTTGTAAAACCTGCTGTTCTGGAACCCATTGAGGATGGTATAAGGCTGCGGGTCAATGTATATATTAATGAACATGGAGAAGAGAAGGTAAAGGATCTCATCCAAAAGGAATACACAAAACTGAATGAGGAGACCATATCGTCTCTGGTCAGTCATATCCCTGCAAAGGAATTAAAGGAAACACTGCTAAAATTCTACCGGATGCTGGTGACAGATTATTCCGATCGTTTATTAGCAGCTATAAATCTTTCAAAAATCGCAGAAGAAAAAGTAAATGCCATGGATACAAAAGAAGTGGAAGAACTGGTACTTAGTATAATGAAAAAAGAGTTGGGAGCCGTTGTAAACCTGGGGGCAGTCATCGGGCTTATACTGGGGTTAGTCAATTTACTGTTTTAGGAGTGGAAGCGGCGGAAAATACTGACCTTATGGTTTTAACAAAAAACCTTAGAAATCATATAATAAATCATAAATGATACGGAGTCAGTGAATATTATGAACCGCACTAAAATAATTGCCACAGGTGTCTTAATGGCTGCGGTGGCTACTATAATACAGGGTATACCGGCTTTTCTTTCAGAATCTTTTGCATTATTGACATTAGCAAGTGCAATACCCGTTTATACGGCAGCAAGATCAAATCCATTGTCAGGTGCTATATCCTATGCAGCTACAGTTCTGCTTCTGCTTTTTGTAGACCCAGGTGAATCGTTGAACTTCCTGCTTACTAATGGGGTAGTTGGTATTTCCCAGGGTCTTACAAGTAATTTCAAGCTGAAAAAGATTCCTGCTCTGGCAGCCAGTTCTGCAGCTTTAACAGTAACTTCATCTATTATGAATTTTGGTATAGGTGTTCCTGTTTTAGGGGTTACCCTTCCGGGAAACGCAGTCATACAGTTACTAGCTACTTTAGTGATTTCTGCCGGTTATAATTTCGGATACCAGATGGCAGCCGATTTTATTTATCAGAAGCTACAATCCACGGGTATTACCGACATGGGATCAAAAGATAAGGAACAGCCATAAGGCTGAAAGCGATATTAATATAATCAGTTACATGAATGAGGATATTGGGCTTATGTTAGAGATATGGCATGAGTTCAATATCCATAATAATATGTCCAGGTTTGATAAGTAACAGCCCAGTGTTGGGGCCGTGGGGTAATATATGGTATTATCTGTATAAAACTACATAGAAGTCCGTACGGAGTTATTGATTAATATGCTAAACATATTATGGTGCAGCTATAGATATATTATGAGTAAAGTGCAGCGCTGGCAAGGTTATATAATGTATTATTTTTTACAGGAATCATTATAAGTGCGGTAGTTATATAATATAATCTATTTACCAATATTTCCCTGCTGCCTATAATATAACTTATCAGAAGTTGCTTTTTAACTTCTGATAAAAGGCGCAGCTTTTTGCGCCGTGCATAACTTAAGAACAAGACAACCAGATTATTACAGGACAGGAGGTAAGATATGAGTGATCAACTGCATATTCTCATTATGAGTAATTCTATCTTTAATGTAAATGAATATTATAAAAATAAGATCATGGATATTGTACCGGACGCCAATCTCATGATTGAAGATGCCGATAAGATAACAAAAGAGATAGTTCGGAAGGCAGATATCATATATGGATGGCCCGAAAAGGAATTACTGAAAGAAGCCGAAAACTTAAAATGGCTCCAGCTTCCCAGCGCAGGCGCTGACGGTTTTACCAATAAGGCAATTTATTGCAATAAGGATATAGTGCTGACCAATTCCAGTGGTGTTTACGGTCTTCCCATTGCGGAACATGTTTTTTCCATGATTCTGTCTTATAACCGTTATCTTCAGGAGTATGCGTACCAGAAAAAAGATAAACAATGGAAGGTATTACCTGCCGTAAGAGATTTTTACGGTTCCACTATCGGAATAATTGGTTTAGGTGATATTGGAACAGAAGTAGCGAAAAGAGCGAAAGTATGGGGAGCCAATGTACTTGCAGTTAAACGGACTATAACGGAAGTACCGGATTATGTTGACGGACTTTATTCTTTGGAGGAGATTGATGAAGTTCTTAAACAATCCGATTATGTGGTACTTGCCTTACCAAATACAGAAAAAACAAGGGGAATAATCTCTGGGGCGAGAATAAGTAAAATGAAACCGGATGCCTTTTTGGTGAATATCGGAAGAGGTGCTCTGATTGATCAGGAAGCCTTAATACAGGCATTAAAGGAAAAACGGATCGGCGGTGCAGGACTTGATGTGACCACACCGGAGCCGTTACCGGAGGACAGTCCTTTGTGGGAGCTGCCCAACGTAATTCTTACACCTCATACTTCCGGGCTTTCACCTTCAAATCTGATTCGTAGATTTGAGATGTTTAACCGGAATCTGAAACTATTTGTAGAAAATAAACCCTTAGAAAATCAGGTGGATTTTACGGAAGGGTATTAACGATTAATGAGAAATCGTTTTGGAAGAATAATAAAATAAAAGGAAAGCTTGCCATAGATTAATTCTTTAACTTATTATTTTGTGGCTGATAACACATCTGTGAAAAGATGTGTTATACAAAGGAGGTATTAATATGGATTTTTCAGAGGTGGTATTTTCCAGGCGGGCAATCCGCAAATATAAAAACACCCCCGTGTCCGATGAAATTCTACAACGGCTGTTTCAAGCTATTCAAGTAGCTCCTTCAGCCAATAACCGGCAGCCGCTTAAGTTTGTCTTTGTAAGGAAGGAAGAGATCCGTCAAAAAATCGTTTCCCAGGCCTGCAATCAGGATTTTCTTAATGAAGCACCGGTTCTGGCTATGGTCTGCTGTGAAAAAGGCAGCTCCTTTGACGCCGCCATTGCCATGGAACATCTTGTTCTGGCTGCTGCCAATGAGGGGCTGAGTTCCTGTATTGTGGCCTGGTTTGACAAGGATACCGCCGGCAAAATTATTCAGATACCGGACACTTTCGAGATACCGATATTGGTGGCTCTGGGATATGCAGATGAAAGTCCGGAGGCAAAGATAAGAAAAACGCTGGATGAATTGATTTCCTTTGATACATTCCAGAACACAGGCAAATAAGTATGATGGATTAATTGAATCTTGTTTTATTTAGGAGGGATTATCCTGCTCTTTGCAGATTTCCCTCCTGTTTTTTGCGCATTCGAAAATTATTCGAATTGATTCCCGAAGATATAAAGATCTGAAATGCAGGATGCACCTGATGCACAGAATGTACCTGATGCACAGAATGCACCTGATGCACAGAATACACCTGTCGCACAGAATGCACCTGGCGCGATGAATAAAGACTATAACTAACGTGAAAGCGCATCTGGGCTGGAGGATGTCTTACCAGACTCTTTCTTATCAATTCTAAGATTGATGGCCAGGCCGGCCAGTACCAGAAGGCCGCCGATGCCTTTGCCGGGGGAGAGCTGCTTAAGTATAAAGTAATCAATAAGGATACCAATTACCAGCTGTCCGAAAAAAACAAGGAGGGTAACATAAAAAGCGGAAAGTCTGGGAGTGACATAATTGGAGGATAAGATAATTACAATTCCGGCCAGACCTCCGAAATAAGCCCATATCGGTACAGAAACCTGTCCGAAGGTTTTATGGAGCGGGACATCTTTGCTTAGCAGATATACAATATAAGTCAGACTTAATCCGGTAATGTAATTAACCAGGGTACTTTGCATAGTGCCTATTTTTCCAGCCAGTTTGGAATTGACGATTCTTCCTAAAACAACTGATACTCCGGCTAAAAAAGAAAGAAATATATAAAGAATTATCATAATTAAAAACTCCTTCCTAATATAAGGTCATAACCAGGATTCCCCCGGCAATAAAGAATAAACCGATTAATTTCTCAGGGCGGAACCGGGTCTTTTTAACACCCATTAAACCAAAATGATCAAGGATTAAAGACAGGACAGTCTGGCCAAGAAGTCCGAGAGCCTGAGTCAGGGATACACCCAGATTTTCGAAACTTAAATTGGTAAGCAGTACAGTTCCGACTCCGATAAACCCTGCGGTATAAAGGTAGAGAGGGATATGTCCGTTAAGGCGGAATTTTGTCCTGCTAATAAAGAGTACCAAGAGCACGGCAATCAGACCGGAACCATGGATAATAATGCTGGATGCAAAATTTCCGTAAGCATCGGATAAGGTTCCGTTAAGCAGAATCATGATTGAGGTTATGGCTCCAATTAACATGGAAATTAAGTAATACATATTTCTGATACCTCCATTTGATGAAATTTAAATAAATAATATGTGTAAAGTATTCTACTCCAGTATTTGCATTTTCTCCCTGTTGAAACTAATTTATCATAAATGAGTTGTAATCAGTTATGACATATGTCATACTGTAAAAAATATTATTAAGGGTGGTTTGAAACGAATGGAAAAATTAAAGGATAAGGACAGGCTTAACAAATACGTTAAGCAGTATTCCATGGCTGAACTGTTTACCCATGATATGACAGGATATATGGAATTACTGTTTTACAGGAAAAATGAGTATATTATAAAAGACAGTGAAAAAATAAAATATCTGATCTTTCTGGTGGAAGGAAAAGCCAAAATATTTACCTCCTTAAGCAATGGAAAATCTCTGCTGCTGTGTTTTTATCAGGATTTTAGGGTTTTGGGGGAATTAGAATTAATCGGTTCCCAAAATGCTGTAACCAATATTCAGGTAATTGAAGATACCTGCTGTATTGGCATGGAGATGAGCAAAGTTAAGGCACTGCTGCTAAATGATGCGAAATTTCTTACATTTGTCTGCAGTTCTTTGGGAAATAAACTATACCGGTGTACAAAAAACAGTTCGATCAATATCCTGTATTCACTGGAAAACAGGCTGTCAAGCTATATCTATACTACAGGTGAAAGACGAAAGCTCCCCGGTAAGAATGAAACAAGACTACAATTTCAAGAGAATCTTACGGAGACCGCAGAAGTGTTGGGAACCAGTTATCGTCATTTATTAAGAACCTTGAACGGATTATGCGGTAAGGGAGTATTGAAAAAATCGGAGGATCATTACGAGGTGACGGATGAATCGATGCTGAGACGGTTGTCAGCGGAGCTATACAGGGATTAGCAGCCCTGCAGCTTCTTATTTCAGAGCATCTGTTACAAAGTTTTATACAAAAGAATAAGGCAGACTGAGTGATTGAACGGGCCTCCCTATAAGTTAGATTTTAAGGTCTAACTTACAGAGCAGTTCAATTCTAAACATAGTCTGCCTTACTTTTTGCTTATTAGTGTTAAGCCGTTTGGTGTAAGTTTAATAGACAAATACCATGGAACCGATTTTAGCGGCTGTGGTTTTTGACCATAACCATTGATTTGTGGAACTGTCATCAAAGTAAAACATTGCACCATGACTTGGATCACTGCCGTATAACGCCGCACAGGCAGCTTTTAAAGATGCGTCAGTGGGGGGATTATTGATATAACCGTTTTTAACAGGTGTAAACTGATAATAACCGCCTGCCACATGATAGATTACCTCTGTAATTGTGGATGGCCAGTCAGGGCTTTTAACCCGGTTGACGACCACAGCACCTACTGCTGTCATGGCATCATAGGGTTCTCCTGCTGCCTCGGCTGCAATTAGCCGGGCTAAGAGATTAACTTCTTCTTTTGTATACGGTATCACCGTATCATATGTACCGGATGATGCAGATGTATCACCGGAGAGGTTTACCCCGGGTAAGACCAGCCTGGTACCTGGCATTAACAGATCATCCCATTTGTTGTTGGCCTGCCTTAACGAAGCCAGTGAAATTCCATACTTTTTCGCAATCAGATAGAGAGTGTCGCCGTATTTTACCGTATGCATGCCGGCAGATACATAAAGGATCTGACCGGGATTAATCACATCTGAGGTAAGGTGATTTTCTGATTTTAAGGTGCTGACCGTGGTTTGAAACAACACACTGAGCTTGTATAAGGAATCATCCTTAAGCACAGTATAATCTGCGGCAAAAGCAGATGTACCGCCAAGTGCCAGGGATAACAGGACTCCGGCAGCGTACACTTTTACCTTTTTCATTCCATGCATGATTACCTCCTTTTGGTGGCTGTCTGTACTGGTATATATGTACTGAATTAGTATGTACTGTAATATTTTAAACCATAATTACTTGTAAGGGCTACTTCATTTTGCTGGTAATACAGGAAGATATCAACAAAAATCCATAGTATTCAATATTCAAACTATTAGGCATTCAGATAAAATTCACACAAAGGGATTCCATAGAAAAACTCCGCAGCGGGAGTGGTAATTTCCTGCTGCGGAGTTTCAAACTTTATTATGTGTCATTATTTCTGCATATATTATTCTACAAATACCATAATGCCATATCTGGCTGTTATGGGTTTTGACCATAACCATGAATTGGTTGAGGTCTCATCAAAATAAAACATGGCGTTTTTTGTGGGATCACTGCCGTTTAATGCTGCCTTTGCTGCTTTTTCGGCAGTTTTTGAGGCTGGATTTTTAATATAGCCGTTTTTCACCGGAGTAAACTGATAGTAGCCGCCGGCTACATGGTTAATTACTTTTGATACAGTATCCGGCCATTCGGAACTTTGTACCCGGTTAACGACGACAGCACCTACCCCTACCATAGCATTGTAAGGCTGTCCGGTTGCTTCTGCCGTAATTAGTCTGGCAAGCAGATCTAACTCTTTGGAAGTATAGGAAATTACCGATTCGGATGTAGTTGAAACAGATCTGTAAGCTACGGCTGCTTTGGCGGCAGTAGTTTTTTTGGCTGCAGCAGCAGTGCTTTTAGCGGGCAGAAGCAGCTTTTGCCCGGCTTTTATTTTGTCATTCCATTTGTTGTTGGCCCTTCTTAAGGAAGCAAGGGTGACTTTACTTTTCTTTGCAATACCGGAGAGAGTATCACCTTTCTTAACCTTGTAGGTTTTTGCCTTAACATTCAATACCTTGCCAGGATGAATCTGATTTGATTTAAGATGATTATCTGACTTTATTGTACTGACTGTTGTGCCAAATAAGCGACTGATCTTGTAAAGTGAGTCATTTTTTAGGATTGTGTAGTCCGCCGCGAAAGCAGTTGTGGAGCTGATGGTAATAGATAGTATTACACCAATTACAAAAGCTCCAGTTTTTCTGAGTTTTAACATAGGTTCCTCCTTATGTCTATCATGTTGAACTGGCAACAATTCCTATATCGCTATTCTATACTATGCGGAACTTCAAGTATATATTGAATTGTTAACAATTGAGGGTTATATGTGCAAAATTGTATAAAAATGTTTATTTGCGTCGAAGTAGTTGTTACTTTTGTATAGATATCATTATGAATAAGTAGAACTAAGGGGCAGTAATTGACCTGAACGATCGGATTGGCTGAAAAGGACGTAAGCGTCTATTTACAGATCGCAAAAAATGATATAATTTGTTATTATCTGGGTTATTATGTAGAATTAAATCAATGTCTTTAAAAAATAAATAATCCGGATTAGGTAAAACCAGATTGATGTATGGAAAACAGCTATACCTGTTATTGCATTATTAAGGGGAAGGAGATGAGAGGATGGAGCAGGAAGCAGGTTTAAAAAATTTAAATCTGGAAGAGTTATTCCGGAAGATAAATGAAGTAACGGAACTTGAAGATATCGGCTACCACAGAATAGAGGACGGCCGTTTGAAACCAATATACAAAACCCAGACAGATGTACTGGGAATGGAAAGATGGAAAACAGTTCACAGTCAGAATCCGGTATATATTAAGGATACCTTCATATTACAGGAAGTAATAAAGAAAAAGCAGCCGGTCTATATTTATGATACGAATAATGACAGCAGATCGGCAGGTGCTTTTTTTCTTTTTGGGGTAGACAGTATTCTGATTATTCCGGTAGTAAGAGAGAATGATGTGAAAGCGATTATCTGTATAGTATCCATTGGTAAACTGCATAATTTTACAGCGGATGAAACGGATGCCTGTACAAGATTAGCAGAGGAGTATTTAAAAAATTCTTATTAATTTAAAGGGGAATAATAAAAATGAGAATTTCCGAGGCAGTATTAACTTATTTAAAATCGAAAGGTGTGGACTGTATCTTTGGGATTCCGGCGGGGACGGTAAGCCCGCTGTATGATTCTATGAATGATGTCAAAATACAGCCTGTCATTGCAAAGAATGAAGGCGGAGCGGCTTACATGGCTGCAAGATATGCAAGTGTAACCGGCAGGCTTTCAGTCTGCATGGGGGCGGGTGGAGTAGGTGCCAACAATATGATTAACGGTGTCGGGGATGCCTGGCGCAGCAAATCTCCGGTTATATTCATAACCGGCTATATCCACCGCTGGCAGATTGGAAAAGGTGCCATACAGGAACTTGATACCCAGGAGATCTTTAAGCCTGTTACAAAATACAGTAAAACTATTCTGGACGAAAGCCAGGTATTAAAAGAAGTTGCCCGGGCGGTGGAAACAGCCTTGACCGTGCCGATGGGTCCTGTGCATCTGTCAATACCCATTGATATACAGCTTGCAGATTGTCAGGAAGAAATGCCGGCTCATACAAGTGTAGACACACATGAGCATTCATTTATACATGAACTGCCAATTGCACATGAACTGTCAATTGCACATGAGCTGCCAACTGCTCATAAGCTGCCAATTGCTAATGCGCTGCCTGCCGCTCATGAGCTGTCTATCAATCATAAGCAATCTTTCTCTGAAAACCAGACTTTGGAGGAAGGGCTTTTAAAACAGACGCTTGAAATAATTAACGAGTCACAAAAAGGTGTGATACTCGCCGGAAAGGGATGCAGGGGAATGTCCGGTTTGATTCTTGAATTGTGCAAGCATCTTAAGTGGCCGGTCATCACAACGCCGGAAGGAAAAGGAGTAGTTTCAGCTGATTTTTGCCTGAATTTAGGTAATTATGGTTTTGCCAGCACAGATGCAGCCAATGAATATGTGAATTCAAAAGAGGTAACCTGCCTGATTGTTCTTGGTTCAAGCCTTGGTGAAAATGCGACCTGTAACTTCAGTCCGGCTTTATTCCAGGGAAAGAGAAGCATACATGTAGACTGGGACAGAAATGAACTTGGTAAGGTTTATAAAACAGATATAGAGATCTGTTCCGATATCCGTAAGGTCATTCCCTATATTCTGAAAAACACGGAGGCAAAAGCAGACTGGGGATTTCATAAACCTGTATTAAATAAGCCGGTACCAGAGCATAAGTATTCTTTGAGCTTAAAGGAATTCATGGAAAAACTTCCACGGTTTATGCCATGGGATACCTTCTATGTTTCGGATCTTGGTGAATTTATGAACTTTGTCTTTAAATATCTGGAGATCCCGGATGGCGGTGATTTTGAGATTAATTTAAATTATGCAGCAATGGGATCAGGTATAGCCGGAGCAATTGGTGTCAGAATGGCATATGAAGACCGGCCGGTAGCAGTCTTTGCAGGAGACGGAGACTTCTTTATGAATGGTATGGAAATACTGACGGCAAAAGAGTATAATCTCCCGATTATCTTTATTATCATCAATAATGCCATGCTGGGTTTTGTAGAACATGGGCATCAGTTTCTGTTTGGCAGGGCAGTGGAGGGCTTTAAACAGCAGCGGATCAATCTCACCAAAATGATGGAGGCCTGGGGAATTAAAGCAATCCAGATTACTGATATAAATGATATGGAAAATATCCCAAAACTGCTTAAAGCTTCGGAGGGACCGGTGGTAATTGAAGTGATTACCGACGGCAGTGAACCGGCACCAAACGGTGACCGTCTGAAATCTTTGCAGAAACAGTAATTGCTTCAAAAAAATGAGACTGACTATATAAGAAGGAGGAATTGTTATGCTGAAAGGAAAAACCGCATTAGTAACAGGAGCATCAAGAGGAATCGGAAAGGCAATTGCTTTAAAACTTGCAGAACATGGAGCCGATGTTGTGGTGAACTATGTAAACAATGGTGAAGCTGCAGAGGAGGTAGTTAAAAAGATAAATGGGATGGGCCGTAAAGCCCTTAAATTCCAGGCAGACGTATCTGACCGTAAAGCCCTTGAGGAAATGGTTGAATTCACAGCTGAGAATCTTGGTAAAATTGATATACTGGTTAATAATGCGGGAATTGTACGTTTTGGTACGATTACCGATATGAGCCAGTCAGATTGGAACGATGTCGTAAATACCAACCTTACGGGGATGTTTAATTTATGCCAGCTGACGGCACCTTATATGATAAAACAAAATTACGGAAAAATTATTAACTTAAGTTCTCTTGCGGCAGTAATGAATTTACCGGCATCTTACGGGTACACTGCTACAAAAGCCGGGGTAGCAGCCTTTACCCGGGTACTGGGTGCGGAATTAATCGGCAGCGCCATTAATGTAAATGCCATTGCCCCCGGTATTATCATAACGGATATGCTTGACAGTCTGGGGGATGCGGCGGAATATTATAAGTCTCAGATACCGGCAGGGCGATTCTGTGAGGCAGAAGAGGTTGCGGAACTGGCTTATTATCTTTGCCAGGATGTTTCCAGGTATATCGTTGGACAAACCATAGTCATCGACGGCGGGCTGGCATTATAGGAGTTTAAGCATGAAGCCTTCAGGCTAAATCTGTTATGCAAAAGAGAAATTAAATAAAATTTAACAAAAATGTAAAATTTGGGTATTATAATTGACCTTTTTTAATTTTTGGTGTATAATTTAAAACAAAAAAAGACATATTTCACTATAAAGCGACTTGTTAAAATATAGGGATGTATGCCGATGCCGGATCCAAAATACCAGAAATACCGTGGACCGGATGTATAAGTGTAATTTAACTTGATAATAGCAAACCGGTCGAAAGTCTGGGACGCAAAGCCACGAGTCTAAGGTGTACACACTATGACAGTCGGGTTGCCGTAGTTAATTTAGCCAAGTGTGGTGATTACTACGCTATGGCTATTTTTTATTTTAAAGGAATTTTTTGTTATTTTCTTTGAAATAAAATGCCCTACCGGGCAGGAGGCGCACTTCGCGGAAAGGAATTTTATTTCTGTGCAATCCGCTCAGGCATATTACACTATTTTAATTTAGGAGGTAGCTGAAATTGAATTTCATGAAAGCAAAAAGCATAAAAACCAGGATACTGATTCCGGTATCTCTAATTATGCTGCTTGGATTTGCGGCAATCTGTACAGGAGTTTATTTTAAGGTTCAGTCTGTTGCAAAGGATGCTGTAGGGAATGCATCCTATCAGCTGGGCGGTGATTTCATACTGTATCTGCTGTTACTGTGTCTTATTGTATTTATTATTTTAATGGTGCTTTTTCTTACAGTTATAACGCAAGTATTAAAACCGGTGTTTCAGATGCTGACATCGTTAAAAGAAATAGCATCCGGCAATTTTTCGGGAGTAATTGATATAAAAGCAGAAGGTGAATTAAATACCTATGCACAGCATGTAAACCAGATACAGATGAAAATGGGAGATTTCATCAGCACAGTAAAAGAATCAGTTTCGATCGTGGCGGCAGCTTCCGGGGAGATGAAACATTCCTCCGGTGATATGAATGCTATATCAGAACGGGTGACCCAGTCCATAGTACAGTTAGCTGAGGGTGCAACCCAGCAGGCTGAATCTGCCGAAAGCGGAAGTGTTCGGATTAATAATATCGTGGAAACGATTGAATGCATCGCCCTAGACATGAATTCTTCGGAAAAACTTGCAGAAGATGCAATTGAAGCGATGACTGCCGTAAAGGATTCCATTCGTTACCAGGAAGAAAAGATGGAAGAGAATAAGGAAATCTCTGCCCAGATGGGCAATGCCATATCTGATCTGATGGAAAAATCAAAAGAAATCGGTAAGATACTGCAAGTTATCCAGGGTGTGGCACAACAGACAAATCTGCTGGCTTTAAATGCTGCTATTGAAGCTGCAAGGGCCGGTGAGCATGGAAGAGGCTTTGCGGTTGTATCGGAAGAAATCCGTAAACTGGCGGAACAGTCCGGTGAATCCAGCAAACAGATAACTGAAATTATAACTGATGTACAGGCCGGTATTGAAAATACCGTAATGCAGATTCAAAAGGCTGACATGCTGTCCGGTGAACAGGAAACTGCATTATCCCAGACAGTTTCATCCATTGGAGATATTACATATAAAGTAGAATCCATCGCCACGAAAGTAAAGGCAGTCTGTGGCACCACCGAATCCCTGACGGAAGATGCCAAGCAGGCTGGAGACATGGTTGCCACCATAGCCAGCATATCGGAAGAAACGGCCGCCGGTACACAAGAAGTATCTTCCTCCGTTGAAGAACAGAATGTCTTGATTCAGATGATTACAGAGTGTTCCACCGAACTTTTTACAATAGCAGAAGAATTAAAACAAAACATTGATAGTTTTCACATGTAATCTGGTAAGAATGGAATTGGTTTTCTCCTAATTTGGAGAATTCCATTTCAAAATATAATTATAGGAGGTTATATTATGTTAATTACGCATCCAAAGGGCCTTTATACCATTAAGTATGATGCAGCAAGAAAGGTAGTCTATGAAGCACCGGTTGGGCTTTGGACAAAAGAAGAATACGCAGAATACCATAGTCAGTATGTTAATAAAATCGGGCCGGAAATCGGCAAGCAGCCGTGGGCTATCTGCACTGATCTCAGAAAATACAAAATCTCCGATCTTGGTGATGTAATGGCAAAACATATAGAATGGCTTACCGAGAACAATGTTAAATACAGCGCCATGATCGTTGACAGTGCCATTGTTAAAATGCAGATTAATCGGGCAGTGGGTGTTAAAATCCCCCAGCAGGCATTTTTAAATGAAACAGAAGCCGAGGAATGGCTGAAATCAAAAGGATTTTAGTATACAATAACAGGGGCTATTAAGAAAACAGCGGGGAATGATTCATAGAATCATTTCCCGCTGAATTTATTTAAAAGAATGTCTGCACGAAATAGTTTTTACTGCGCCTGTACTTGGTTATCAGGAAGTTAAACTTAACGTACATCAGAAACAATTAATGAATAAATTCTCTTGGAGTACAGCCATTTTTTTTTCTAAATAATTTCGCAAAGTATGAAAGGCTATTGAATCCAAGCATTTCTGAAATCTCTGATATGGAATAGCTAGAATTTATAAGAAGGTTTTCAGCCTCCTCCATCTTTTGATTAATAATGTATTCCGTCATTAAGATACCTACCTCTGACTTAAACTTAGCGGTTAAATAATTAGGATGTAAATTAACTGCAGCTGCAACATCCTTTAAACTGCACTTTTCATAAAGGTGCTGCTGTATATATTGGATGGAACGGCGAATGGGTAAAGAATAGGTTTTTAACCTGCCTTCTTTAACAAGCTCAATGTAATGCCGAAAAACATCCGTAACGATAAGCTCCCAGTTATTATCAATATTATTTTGTTGTTCCAGTTCGTTAATATAATAATCTCCCAAAGCATAACAACGTTTATCATCTGCACCAAGATCGGCGGCATGGCGGCATGTAACTGCAATCATACATATTATGCTGTTTTTAATATGCCTCATTGGTTGTGAAGCCAAGGGTAATCCACTCATAGATAAAGTCAAGGTTTCTAAGCCATTACCATTTAGTATTTCATTAAATAATTTTCGTTCCGTATCCCGGGAATAATGACTATATCCCGATATCAGAAGCTTCTTCATCTCAAGTTCCGCTTTTCTTCGACTCATATTCCCTCCTGTCTTTTAAGTAATAGATATATAAAAATTCAGTATTCCGCTTACCAGGACCACGTTATAAAAGAATTCAATTAAAAATTTCTTCTGCATTAAAATAATTTTGATAATATTAATATTATTTTATAATTATATACTATTTTGTGATAATATTGCAATGCAAATAATAGTTTTTGTATATTTTATACAAAAACATTAGATGGATGTTGTTTGGGTTATTATAACTAAGAGCAAAATGGTCAAGAGTGATTTTAACAAGAAGGTTAGATCCTGAGTTAAAATATTTAAAGGAGGATTATGTAAAATGGTAAAAATTGATTTAAACGGAAAATGGGAAATGAAGAATGTTAGGAAAGAGGAGTGGATGAATGCATCAGTTCCTGGAACAGTTTTTTCTGATTTGCTTCAGGCGGGCCTTGTTGAGGACCCCTTTTACAGAGACAACGAGGATAAGATACAGGAGTTGTTTTTGGAGGATTATGAATATATAAGGGACTTTGAAGTTTTGGGTTGTCATCTGGAAAATGATGAAGTAATGCTTTGCTGTGAAGGTCTTGATACATTAGCGGACGTTTATGTAAACAAACAGCTGATTGCAAATACGGAAAATATGCACAGGACTTATAAATTTGATGTTAAGAATATTCTTGTGGCAGGCAAAAACGAAATTCATATTGTATTTCACTCGCCAAAGAAGTATATAAATAGCAAAGCTGAGTTCAGTAAACTTCCAAGTGTCTTAGGAAATAACGGTTTAGATCACATCAGAAAAGCACAGTGTGCCTTTGGGTGGGACTGGGGGTTGAGTCTTCCTGATTCAGGTATATGGAAGAATATATTTATCGAGTGCAGCAGTACAGCAGTAATCGATGAATTTTACATAACCCAACAGCATGAGAAGGATAAAGTAACACTTCAGACGAACATTGATTTTAAGGTATGGAGTGACAAGCCGCTTCATGCGGAGATAGCAGTAACGGGACCGGACAACAAAGTGATAAATGCGAAAGGACAGGTTGATGCAGTTAGTAAGAAATATACTGCTAATATTGAGATTGCTGATCCGAAGCTTTGGTGGCCTAACGGATATGGTGAACAACCGTTATACGAAGTATTAATGCTTTTAAAGGACGGAGATACCGTAATCGACACAAGAAAGATAAACATAGGTTTAAGGACAATCGTGCTTAGGCAGGAAAATGATGAATGGGGTAAATCCTATGAATTTGTGGTTAATGGCAAGGCAATTTTTATAAGAGGCTCAAATTTAATAATAGAAGACAGCGTAGTTACCAGGTATTCTCCAAAGCGCACCAAAAAAATGCTTCAGGACTGTGTAGAAGCAAATTTTAACTGTGTGAGAGTATGGGGAGGAGCCTTTTATCCTTATGACAATTTTTATGAGACCTGTGATAAGCTGGGACTCATTATCTACCAGGATTT
>JAEZSL010000342.1 GCA_023443925.1 Bacillota bacterium
AACCACAGAAGTCATGGGATTAATCCTTGGATCTTTAATTTCCCTGTTTATTAACTGACTTAATTCTCTTTGGACTTCTCCGTTTATTCTGGTGTTTTTAATGCTGTTTTTTCTCATTTTACACCTACTGCATATCACAAGCCTGCTTGCAATATCGCCACAGAATAAAATATGAAAGTATTTATCTGCGGCATCCTTTCCATATTTGTATTTTCTTTCAAGCTTTTACACAATTATACTTATAACCGTTATATTCGTTATCAGCGCCATATGACTGCATATAAGCTGCTTTCTATGGCGCTGTAAATATAAACGAATGGACTTATCTGGGAACTTCCTGCATTACATAAAGTTCTACCGTATCAAACTCTTTAATATCATTGAATTTCTCAAATACCAGACCGCATTCGTATCCGGAGGCTACTTCTTTTACATCATCTTTAAATCTCTTTAAGGAAGCGAGAGTTCCTTCAAAGATCAGTTCGCCTTCTCTGGATACACGGGCAGAGCAGCCTCTTACAATCTTACCGTCAAGTACATAAGAACCAGCAATGGTACCAAGGCCGGAGGCTTTAAATACCTGCCTTACTTCCGCATGGCCGATTACTTTTTCTTCAAAGGTCGGATCCAGCATACCCTTCATAGCTGCCTCAACATCTTCAATGGCATTATAAATTACACGGTATAATCTTAAATCAACTTTTTCACGGTCGGCAAGTTCCTTGGCCGTATTATCCGGGCGAACGTTAAAACCGATTATTATGGCATTTGAGGTACTGGCCAGTGATACGTCGGATTCGTTGATGGTACCAACACCGCCGTGAATGATTCTTACGGCCACTTCCTCATTGCTTAATTTTACAAGACTTTGTTTTACTGCTTCCACAGAACCTTGTACATCGGCTTTAATAATCAGGTTAAGATCTTTTACATTACCTGCCTTAATCTGTGAGAACAGACCATCCAGGGATAATTTGGACTTGGTATCCGCAAGAAGTCTTTCTCTTCCTTGTGATATATAAGTTTCGGAAATAGAACGTGCTTCTTTTTCATTATCCGTAGCGATGAAGATTTCTCCGGCATCCGGCACTTCATTCAGACCTAAAATTTCAACAGGAGTGGAAGGAGTGGCTTCTTTCACTCGTCTTCCCTTATCATCCATCATGGCCCTTACTTTACCGTAAGCCGAACCAATCGCTAAGGAATCACCAACTTTTAGAGTACCCTTTTGCACTAAAATAGTAGCAACCGGTCCTCTTCCCTTATCTAACTGGGCTTCTATTACAATACCTCTAGCATTACGGTTGGGATTGGCTTTTAATTCAATCAATTCCGAGGTAAGGATAATCATCTCGAGAAGCTGTTCAATCCCTTCTCTGGTATGAGCTGAAACCGGAACAAATACCGTATCACCGCCCCAGTCTTCGGCAACTAACTCATATTCCGTTAATTCCTGTTTTACTCGTTCGATATTTGCACTTGGTTTATCGATTTTATTAATCGCCACAATAATTTGAATTCCAGCTGCCTTTGCATGACTGATTGCTTCCACTGTCTGCGGCATAACACCATCATCTGCGGCTACCACCAGTATAGCGATATCCGTAGACTGTGCACCTCTCATACGCATAGAAGTGAAGGCTTCATGACCCGGTGTATCCAAGAATGTAATCTTTTCTCCGTTGGCTTCAACTACATAAGCACCGATATGCTGCGTAATGCCGCCTGCTTCATGGGAAGTTACATTTGTCTCACGGATAGCATCCAGAAGGGAAGTTTTACCATGGTCAACGTGACCCATAACACAAACAACCGGAGGACGTTTTTCCAGGTTTTCATCTTCCTCATCTTTTTCTTTTAATAATTCTTCAATCACATCCACTTTTACTTCATGTTCAGCGATAATTTCATATTCAAGGGCAATTTCTTCCGCTTCTTCAAAAGTAATCTCCGTATTAATTGAAACCATCTTTCCTGCCAAGAAAAGCTTCTTAACCAAAGTGGAGGCAGGCAGTTTCATTTTATCTGCCAGTTCTTTTATGGTAAGAATATCCGCAAGTACTATAGTTTTTATATCATCTACGGTTTCCTGAATCTGCAGCGGCTTGGGTTTAATAAACTGACCTTTTTTCGGTACTTTGATTTCCCCTAAGCCGTCGGTATCTATTTCTTTATGATTATAGTTTGTTTTACTGTTTTTAACGTTTTTGTTTGCCCTGCTGTTTCTATTGTTAGCAGAATCACTTCTTGACATTCCTATAGGAGCATCAAATTTTTTCGCATCTCCGGGCCTGGAATCAGAACGACCCTGGCTGCGTTTTTTAGCATCGCCGTCTTTATTATAATCGTCTTTATCCTTTCCGCCAAAGCCTCCGCCGTAATTTCTGTTCTGGTAGCCACCGGAACCTTCATAGCCTCCCTGCTGGCCGGATCTGTTATATCCGCCTGTCTGACCAGGTCTGTTTTGTGAGTAAGGACGGTTCTGGCCGTCGGGACGATTCTGACCATAGGGGCGGTTCTGGCCTTCAGGACGATTCTGGCCGTAGGGACGATTCTGGCCGGATTGGCCACCCTGACCATAAGGACGGTTTTGACCGGAGCCATTACCCTGGTATGAAGATCCTCCCTGGTTGTTATAAGGACGGTTCTGGCCGTCGGGACGATTCTGGCCATAGGGACGATTCTGGCCGTCAGGACGATTCTGACCATAGGGACGGTTTTGACCGGAGTCATTACCCTGGTAAGAAGATCCTCCCTGGTTGTTATAAGGACGATTCTGGCCATCGGGGCGATTCTGATTATAAGGACGGTTCTGGCCGTCGGGGCGATTCTGATTATAAGGACGGTTCTGGCC
>JAEZSL010000018.1 GCA_023443925.1 Bacillota bacterium
ACGGAAAGGGAAGATATCTGGAAGAAGCCCTGGTACTTCCCAAAGAAATAACAGACATTAATGGCATAGTCAAACAGGAAAACGGTAGTTATTTATGTTTCGACAAAGCAAACGGACTATTTGAATCCGTAGATAAGGGAAAGACCTGGAGTCAGAAAAAGACTGCCTGGAGGGAAGAGATTGTTTCGGATTTTGATATAACAGGGGCTGCCATCAGTTCTGCGGGGGAGCTTGCCGTCACTTATTATCCAAAAAGCAGGGGGGATGAATATAACCCGCCGTTGTATAAATATATTGCAGCTGATGGCAGTACGGTGGATTTGGGTATGGAATTGAAAGATGGAAACTACATATCAAAATTTACTTTTAGCGAAGATAGAAGACTTTTTTGCTTCGATGGGGTCGGAAAAATATATGAGGTGGATAAGAAAACCGGCAGCTTTACCAAACTCCTACAAGCTGACAATGCAATCGATTATATGAGTGTTGCGGGAAATAACATTGTGGCAGTGAGCAGAGATAAAAAGTCTGTAATCTATGATTTGAAGCTAAATCAAAAGGTTGGGGCAGATGCTGCCCTGGACCAGTTTTTACAGGATGCCACTAAGGTGGAAACTGGTTACCGGTCCTATGCTAATGCGGTTCTTATCCTTACAGGAATGGAAGAAAATAGTATATATCTGGCATGTAAGGGCGGACTGTTTTACCACATCCTGGGAGGCAGTGTTATGGAACAAGTAATTGATGGAAGTTTAAATACCTTTGGTAATCCCACAGACTTTTTACTTTCCATGACGGCGGAGGAGGGCGGAACCTTTTTAGTGCTTTATAACAAGGAGGATTTATCTAAAGAGCTTATCCGGTATACCTATGATAAAACAGTTTCTGCCGTTCCGGATACCGAAATAAAAATATACAGCCTTGAGGACAACCAGACCGTCCGTCAGGCTATTTCCCAGTATCAAAAGGCTAATACGGATGTTTATTTTAACTATATACTGGGTATGGGCGGAGAGGTAAACATAACAAAAGAAGATGCACTAAAAACACTAAATACGGAAATCTTAGCGGGAAATGGGCCGGATATTTTAATAATGGATGATATTTTCCTAAATACCTATGCGGAAAAAGGCGTGCTGCTGGATCTATCCCCTGTATTGAAGGATATGGAGGCAGATTCTCAGCTTTTTAACAATATTGCACAGGCCTGCCGGGTAAATGATAAGGTTTATGCCATACCGGCTAAATTTATGGTTCCGGTTATAGCGGGAGAAAGCCGTTATGTGGATGGGATAACCGGCCTGCCGGAATTGGCGTCTGTCTTAAAGGAGATAAGAACCCAAAGAGCTGACGGGAATATTCTTGGGATATACACGGAGAAGGAACTTCTTAAGCTGTTAGCCATAGGCTGCAGCCCTTCCTGGCTAAAGAAAGACGGCACCTTAGACCGGGATTCCCTGACAAAATTTTTCACTTATGCAAAGCAGATTTATGAAACAGAGAAGCAGGGAATTACACCAGCGATGGAAAAGGACTATGAGGATAATGATTTCGATCAGAATGCCTCCGCCAATGCTCTCCATCTTTTGGCCGGCGAACTGGTGGTGGATTGCGGCTATATGAAAGGAATTCATATGGAGTATTCTGCGCTTACCTCCATATTTACCAGTATGGACAAAAAAGGAACTATTAAAAGCCTGAACCTGCAGTCACAAAATGTATTTCTTCCCAGAACCATAGCTGCGATTAATTCAGGAACGGCAAATACAGACATAGCAAAGGAATTTATTAAGGTATTGCTGTCCGAGGAGCTTCAGACCATAGATTTGGGGGATGGCTTCCCGGTAAATAAAGTATCCTTTGAAAAGCAGCTGACGGATTATATGGCAGCCGGTGAAGACACGGACTATGGAGAAACCATGGGAATGAACGGCTGGGACGGGGATGTAATTCTTCTGGATCTAAAAAAATTATCAGTACAAGAAGCGGATAATCTTCGTGCGCTGGTAAATAACCTGAGTACGCCGGATATCGCAGACAGTATAATTACCGATAGTATAACTGAGCTTGGCCTGCCCGCCTTAAATGGGGAGAAAAGTATAAACGAAGTAGTAACAGAGATTATGAACAAACTAGAGGTTCGGCTGAAGGAATAACGGACATTTCACACTTCTTATTTAGGCAGTACCCCAAGCAGGCTTGCGGTACTGCCTGTGTGTTAGTGTGAACTGCCTCGCGAAATACATGCGAGTCATTAGAAAAATAGCAAAAGAGGCAATTATTCACGATTTATGCCCGAAAGGCATGGGAGCTATCGTATAAGAAGGGTAAAGCTTAGAAATACTCCCTAAAAATGAGGTCTGGCGGATAAAACCAGGCAGGTTCTGCTGAAACAACTGAAATATATAATTGTTTCGATTAACAACCTATGTTAAAATAGTAGTTGGCTTTTATAAGAGACTGGTTTATGGTCACTGATATCATGTCTATGACGTGCCCTGGCTGTCATTGATGCAAGTCAGTTTATCAGCCTACCGGAAGGAGTTTCAGCAATGAATCTGTTAAATGTAGAAAAAATGAGCAAAAGCTTTACCGATAAAATATTATTTGATAATGTAACCCTGGGAATTAGTGAAGGCGACAAAATCGGAGTAATTGGGATAAATGGAACGGGTAAATCCACACTGTTAAAAATCATATCAGGTCTTGAAGAACCCGATGAAGGCAGTGTGGTTAAAGGGAAAACCGTCCGGGTGGAATATCTGGCGCAGAACCCTGTTTTCAGAGATGACCTTACGATTCTTGAGAATGTTATCACAGGGAAAAAGGCAGAAGAGGAATACCGGAACCTGGAGGGGGAAGCGAAGACCATGCTGGTAAAGCTTGGTATACAGGACTTTAACAGCAGAGTGGAACTTTTGTCCGGGGGACAGAAAAAAAGAGTAGCCTTAGTACGAACCCTTCTTACCCCTGCGGAGATTCTGGTTCTGGACGAACCTACCAACCATTTGGATAATGACATGGCCGAATGGCTGGAAGAGTATCTAAACAAATATCAGGGTGCCTTTATTATGGTAACCCATGACCGTTATTTTCTGGATAAGGTTACGAATAAAATTGTGGAAATCGATAAAGGCAGTATTTATACTTATATTGCAAACTATACCAAATTCCTGGAATTAAAGGCCGAACGGGAGGATATGGAACAGGCCACGGAGAGAAAGAAAAAGAGCCTGTACCGCATGGATCTGGAATGGATGATGCGGGGAGCCAGGGCACGTTCCACCAAACAGAAGGCACATATACAGCGGTTTGAAGAACTGAGAGACCGTAAAGTGATAGACAAGGATAAAAATATTGAGTTAAATGCCCTTTCTTCCCGGCTTGGTAAAAAGACCGTGGAAATTGAAAGTGTCAGCAAGGCTTTCGGAGATAAGGTACTGATTAAGGATTATAGCTATATTATGTTAAAGAAAGACCGGTTAGGTATCATAGGTCCAAACGGCTGTGGTAAAACTACCCTGCTTAAAATTATAACCGGTAACTTAGAGCCGGATGAAGGAACCGTAACCTTGGGTGAAACCGTCAGGATCGGTTATTTCTCCCAGGAAAATGAATACATGGATCAGAGTCTTAAAGTGATTGACTATATCCGTAATGTGGCAGAATATATAGAGACCAGCGAAGGCAGCACCAGTGCCTCTCAGATGTTAGAGCGGTTCCTGTTTACAGGAGCTATGCAATATTCTCTTATATCAAGGTTATCCGGAGGGGAGAGAAGAAGACTGTATCTGTTAAAGGTGCTGATGGAAGCTCCTAATGTATTGATTCTGGATGAGCCTACCAATGACCTGGATATACAGACACTGACCATACTGGAAGACTACTTAGACAGTTATGACGGAATTGTTTTAACCGTATCCCATGATAGATATTTCCTGGACCGTATCGTAAACCGGATTTTTGCTTTTGAAGGTATGGGTAAGATAAACCAGTATGAAGGCGGCTTTACGGATTACAAAGAGGCGGCGGCACAAAAAGTAATCAGCAATAATAAGACTGACGAAACTGCCATAAAAGCCCAGGACAAGGAGGATACGGCAGTTTTAAAAGGAAAACCAAGAGAAGCAAAACTAAAGTTTTCCTACCACGAACAAAAGGAATTTGACGAAATTGATGAGGTTATCGCTGTACTGGAGGAGAGTATTACAAAACTGGATGCCGATATGGAAGAGGCAGCCAGTAACTATTCCAGACTAAATGAATTAACGGCTCAGAAAGAAGTTATTGAAAAGCAGCTGGAAGAAAAGATGGAACGCTGGGTTTACTTAAACGATCTGGCGGAACAGATAGAAAATGCCAAAAAGTAAATGTGAATTGAATGTACTAAACAGTAAGTAACAAACAGAAAGTAATAAACAAAAGTAACATTATAGGAGGTTAAATCATGACAAAAATTGAAATTGTAAGAGCAGAGATGGTCAAAGCAATGAAAGCAGGAGATAAGGGCAGAAAGGATGCTTTATCCGCACTGCTTACTGCTCTGAAAAACGTGGCGATTGATAAAAGGGCTGATCTGACGGAGGAAGAGGAAAACACAGTTGTGCTCAAGGAAATCAAACAGTTAAAAGAGACCCTGGAATCTGCACCGGCCGGCAGAAACGATATTATCGATGAATGTACCATGAGAATAAACATATTAAATGAATTTGCCCCTCAGTTTATGTCAGAGGAAGAAATAAAACAGGTAATCGGCCAGGTACTTGCCGAACTCTCCATAGCCGAACCTGCCGCTAAAGATAAGGGCAGAATTATGAAAGAATTAAAGCCGAGGGTAAAAGGCAAGGCGGATGGTAAACTGGTAAATGATATGGTAGCAGCTTTATTTCAGGTATAGTGATACGGTTTAATTAATTTCCCGCGGTGAAGGAAGAGGACATATCTGCTTCCCGCGGGCTCTTATTTGCCTCGCACAGTATATTCGGACTTTACGATAAAGTCTATAATGGCTAATTTCAATTAAATATTAAATTTTTATAAAGAATCAGCAATAAGTCGGTTTTTGTACGAAAAACCCGCTTTTTGTTGATTTTTTGTTTATTGGGATTCTCTATAATTTCTATAGGAGTGTTATGCACGAATAAAGAGGAGGAAAACAATATGATTAAAAGTAAATTTTTTCAGCGTCTATTAGCCGTGACACTGTCTGCGGCTATGGTACTGGGAAGCACCCCGCTTATTGCAAGGGGAGCGCAGCCCATTGCAGATAAGCAAGAAATTACAGCTTTTGAAGAACTGCCGGCTTCCATAGCAAATCAGGAAGTAGCGGTTGGTAGCTTAAATGAGGAACTGAATCTGCCGGATACACTTTCGGCCACTTTGCGTACGGAGATACCAACGGAGGAAACGGATTCTGACACCTCCCAGAAGGCAGAACCATATGCCGGAGATTCCGAGATTACTACCGGAGCTGCTGTTACGGCAGATAAAGTACAGCCTGCCGGAATACTTGTTGAAATACCCGTAACATGGGAGGCCCAGCCGGAATTTAATAATGAAGTGCCGGGCAGCTATATTTTTAAACCGAAACTACCGGTAGAATATACCCTGGCAGAGGATGCAAAGACTCCGTTTATAACCGTATCCGTGACGAATGCATTGGTTTACGAATCCGATGAAATAAATGCCTTTAATACTATAACTACAAATAATGTTGGCTGGAGTCTTGATAATGCTGGCAGGCTGACCATTTCAAGCAATGCCGGAATGACAGATTGGGTCAGTAATGCGAATGGCCTGGGAGCCAGGGCTAACGATGTATTTACAGTTGAAATTGAAAGTGGTGTAACCTCCATTGCAGTTATGGCATTTAAAAATTGCCGTTATTTAACTGGTATTATTATTCCGGATACGGTAACGACCATTGGAAATCATGCATTTTGGAACTGTATAAGTCTTCAAAGCATTGATATTCCAGATTCGGTGCTAAGCATTGATTATAATGCATTTCGAGGCTGCGTAGCTCTCACTAGCGTAACCCTTCCGAACGAGATAACAGAAATTAGTATGTATATGTTTAATGGATGCAGAGCTTTAACAAGTATAACAATACCGGATAAGGTAATAAAAATTGGTGATTCCGCATTTTATTATTGCAGTAGTTTAAGAAATATTACTATTCCCAATACCGTAACGAGCATTGGTACGTATGCTTTTGCTGCTTGTACTGCTCTTGAGAGTATTACCCTTTCGAATACTTTAAAAGGCATTGGTGGGGCTGTATTTACCGGATGCAGCAGTCTAAGAAACTTAACGGTTCCTAATTCGGTAAGTTACATTGGTGATGTCGCATTTAGCGGATGCAGCAGCCTGGAAAGCTTTACGTTTCCGAGTACAGTCACAATTATTGGAGATTACGTATTTGAAGGATGCACAAACCTGACTGCCGTCACCTTTGAAAGAGAGACACCGCCTATAACAGTGGGAGAAGGAATTTTTGAAGACTGTCCTGCCCTGGTTAAAATCTACGTTCCAACAGTAGATAGCGCAGTATTATATAAATCGGTTCCTAATCTTGAGCCTTATAGTGACATCGACTTCGTCCCGGAGGTTCCGGCTCCCGTACAGCAGCGGACCACTTCACTGGATCTGATGTTGAGTAATCTATCATATGCTAGTGCAGATGGCGGGACGGAAAATGATAATCCCACAACAACCAACATTACAAATACGGCAGAGGGCTGGGCATGGTATAAAACTGCCGCCGATGGTTATGAAGCCAATACCCTTGTACTAAATGGCATTGACTTAAACACATCTGATCAAAATGCCATCAAGCTGCAGGACAATGTAGCCACTACTATCGTACTGACAAATGGAAGCACCAATAATGTGGCAAGTACTTTTTCACATCAAAGTAAACAAACATATGGACTCCGTGCAATAGGAGGAAGTCTTGTCATAAAAGGAACCGGTGAATTATATATAACAAGCGGAACGAATAATAGTTACATAAGTATAGCTTTTAGTACAACGGGTACGTTAACCATGGAGAGTGGAACCTTATATGCAAAGGCATACAGCAGCAATCCTCAAATTAGATATGCATTTTCAGCAAAGGTAAGGGATCCCTTTCCTGAAGTTTATCAGAAGGAAAATGGCAGCTATACGGGAGTTGTTGCATGGTATATGGCGTCGAATACCTATATGTATAACGGAGAAATTGCCAACGACCTGAAGCTGGTGAGCAGCATGCCGCTACCCAAAACCTCCGTTACCAACACCGCTGGCACATCCACGGTTACCTATAGCGGTACAACGGTTGACCTGTCTACCTTTACCGATTTGTTTGCCATAGATGCAAATGCAGGTACACGGACATACACTTTGGAGACCGGCGGAACCGGAGCGGGAACTATTGCAGGTAATATCCTTACGGTTACCGAAACTGGTACTATCCAGATCGGCCTTGTAACAGCAGAAACAGAGACCCACCAGGCTGGCGCGAAAGTGATCGCCACGCTGACTGTGAACAAGGGAACACAAATCGCTCCCACCGGATTTGATAAAGTAGATACCTCCACCAACGATAGCAATGATGGTAAAATTACGGGGTTATTTCCAAAAGCCAAATATGAATACAAAAAGGACAATGGTTCCTATATGGAAGCAGACGTTAACAGCGAAGGTGAAATCACCGGGCTTGGAGTCGGCACCTATGTAATCCGCTATGCTGGTGTACAAATGTTCAATCCGGGTGCGGATTCCGCGGAGATCGTAATTGGACAGGCGGAAGCACCAACCTACAGTATCGTGCTGAGTCCTGCCGAAGATATCACTTTCGATTCACAGCCTTTAAGTTACGGTCCCGTAACACCACGTACCATTACCATAAACAATACCGGAAATCAGCCTACCGGAGTACTGAACGTGGCATTATCCGGGGCATATGCCAATGCTTTTATCCCCTCCAAAAGGACAATTGAAAACATTGCTCCAAACAGCAGCGGCAGCTTTACGGTTGCGCCGATCTTCGGTCTTACCCCCTATACATATACGGCGCCTTTAACAGTCAGCGGAGACAACGGCATCAGTGCTTCCATGGAAGTCAGCTTTACGGTAACACCGGCCCTAAGCAGCAATAAATCAGTTACAGGTGTAACGGCACCGTCCGGCGCCCACATAAGCGGCACAAATATCACCGCTGAGGTAGAAAACAGTGTGACCCGCCAGTCCATAGACCTAGTAATCAGCCGGGGTGCAAACTGGAAACTATACAGCGACGCAGACTGCCGGTATGAAATATCAAATAAAATCATGTCCCTGCGTGTTGGCGACAATACCGCATATATTCAGGTTACGGCCGAAAATGGAAGCAAGCAGGTGTATACCCTTACCATTACCCGTTTGAATCCGGTTGCGGTAAGCAGTATAACCGTTGCCGGCAGCGGTAGCATTACCACAAAGGGAGGTACACTGCAGCTGACAGCCAGCGCATCACCGGACAATGCAGCCAATAAAGCAGTCATCTGGTCAATCCAAAACGGAAGCACCTTTGCGGATATCAGTGATAACGGATTACTCACAGCAAAAGCCAACGGCAGCGTAACAGTACGGGCTACCGCCCAGGATGGTTCGGGAATATATGGCGAAATTACTGTTACCATTACCGGACAAACCAGCAACAGCGGAGGTGGCACAGGAAATAACGGAGGCGGAACCGGTAATAACGGAGGCGGTGCAGGTAACAACGGCGGAGATACAGACAACAGCGGAGATAACAGTCCATCTTCTGGAGTAGATCCGTCTGCAATTCCCACCGTACCGGTAACCGGAGCCACAGAAAAGAAGGCTGCCATTGACAAGAAAGGCAATGCCAGTGTTAGTGTAACCGATCAAAATATTACAGACGCCATTGCCAATGCAAAAGCGGAAGCTACCAAAAAGGGCGTAAATGCCGGAGAAATCACGGTATCCATAAAGGTATCCACAGGCGGAAAGAATGCCGAGAGCGTAACCGTCAACCTGCCGAAAACTACCCAGCAGCAGGTTATCACCAATAAAATTGACCGTCTGAAGCTGACCATTGACCGTCCGGACATCGTGATGGGCTTAAACAATGCAGCCATTACGGAAATCAACCGGCAGGCAAAGGCAGACGTACAACTCACCGCAGCCAAAGCAGACAATGCAAAACTTAGCAAGGCGGCAAAGAACGCCATTGGCAGCCGTCCGGTGTATCAGTTCGAGGCGACATACAAAGGCGGCAAAGGCAGTATAGGCAGTGTAACGGACTTTGGCAAAGGAGCAGTTTATGTAAGCATTCCCTATACTCCGGCTAAAAATGAAAAGGTTGGTTACCTGTATGCGATTTATGTGGACAGCAAAGGCAAAGTAAGCCGTGTTCCCGGCTCAGCATATGATGTCAACAGCAAGAGCATCATTTTTACCACCAACCATTTTTCCGTTTACGGTATTAGCTATACCGATCAGACGTCACAGTTTACAGATATTACTTCCCATTGGGCAAAGGATTCCATTGACTACATGGTAGGACGCGGATTATTAGAAGGAAGCTCCAAAACAGAATTCTCACCCGACACCCCCATAACCCGTGAAATACTGGTAACAGCACTAGGTAAACTGGCAGGTGTAAATACAAAATCTTATAAAACAACCAGTTTCTCCGATGTAAAAGTAGACAGTACCAATGGTTCTTATATCGAATGGGCATACAAAAAAGGCATCATTCAGGGTACAGGCAACGGTAAGTTTGAGGCTGACCGTGCCGTTACCCGTGAAGAGCTGGCAGCCATTCTTGTAAATTATGCAAAAGCCACCGGTTACACCCTGCCTTCTACCCGGGAAGCTGCCGTATACGCAGACGCTTCCGGTATCGGAAGCACATACAAAGCAGCGGTAAAAGCCTTGCAGCAGGCGGGTATTTTAATGAGCAGTACGGATAACAGGTTCAACCCGAAAGCCAGTACCACCCGTGGAGAAGCTGCTAACATGCTTTTCCGTTACATCAAGCTGACCATCGATACTGAGACAGCGCAGGGCTGGACAAAGAACAATGCCGGACAATCCCTCTATTATCAGGACGGCAAAAAGTTTACCGGTTTTAAGGAACTTGCGGTAAACAGCAGAATTCAAACCTTTTATTTCACAAAAGACGGTATCCTTACGGTTGGAAAGTGGCTCCAGATTGATGGAAAATGGTATTACTTTAATGCAGATGGAACCCTGGCCAAGAGCACAGTGATTGATGGCTATCAGGTGGATGAAAAAGGAGTAAGAAAAGTAGATTAAAAGTTGTAAGAAACAGCGAGAGGCTGTTCCCAAAGGTATGTTATGAATTTGGGAACAGTCTCTTTTTTATCGTATAGGAAAGATTGCCCTATTCGATAAAAACCCTCCGGCGGAGGCACATGAACACGCAAAAGGATAAATCCTTTGGAAGATTATCACTATCGTAGCGGTGCATCAGTGCTGGAGCCTGGTAAGCCAGATTCTAACTTATAAGGTATAAAAAACAGATATTATATTACTAATTGTTCCAATTTATTATCTTTTACGGATTGGATCGATCATATAAGGCATGCCTGATTCGGATGGATTATCGAAAATCAATGTAAATCCGGTAGCATAATAAGTCAGACGTTAATCCCAATCTCAAATTTCTGCATAAACAAATTCTCATTCGCCTAAAATAATATAAACACTAACCGGAAAGGAAAGCGGTATGAACTATATTGTATTCGATCTGGAATTTAATCAGGATCTGACTTCCTTACAGGAAAATCACAATCTGAACTGGCAGTCAGATACTCTTGCTGCGGATAAAAAGGCCATGACAGCCTTTCCCTATGAAATCATCCAGATCGGTGCGGTAAAATTGGATGAAGATCTTAAGACGGTGGCTACTTTTGATATATATATAAAACCTGCCATTTATAAAGAGATAAACCCTGTGGTTGCTGAATTAACCGGAATTACCGCAACACAGTTAAAGAGCGGAGACCCCTTTCCCGCGGCCTGCAAATCCTTTCTGGAATTCATAGGGGAGAGGGATAATACCTTATGTGTCTGGGGCATGTCCGATCTGAAAATACTATATAAGAACGCGATATATCACAATTTGGATACCGCTCTTCTGCCAAAAAGGTATTTAAATTTGCAGCCCCTTGTACCAAAGTTTTTAAAGCTTCCGGGAAATAAACTCCTGAGCTTAAAAAAAGCAGCAGAATTACTTAATATTCCTACAGCAGATAATTTTCATAATGCACTTTGTGATGCCAGTTATACTGCTCTGATATTTGAAAAAATTTACAGCCCGTCTCTGAAGGCAAAAAGATATGAACCGGGGGTATATCCCCGCCACAGGCAGAAAAAGAAAACCGTCCATTATGATAGGCTGATCCTTCAGTTTGAGAAAATGTATAGCCGGTCTTTAACAAAAGAGGAAGCAGATATGGTCATTCTTTCCTATAAAATGGGAAAAACGGGACAATTTTCGGAATAACCCAATAAGCTGAGTCATATATTTATGAAATCAGAATATAATTAATATAAGTATATTAGTGTCATGAATGTACAAGTCTGTAAAAGGTACAATGAAGGCGCAGGAAAGTAAGGGAGTTGAATATGCCTGACTATAAAAGATTAATTTCATACATTTACAATTATGAAGACGGCATGAAGAAAAATAATGTGGGATATGCCAGGGTAGAAGCCCGGAACGGACAGTGCAAATGTACCCTCCACATAACAGCACCCAGTTTGAATGACAGACAGTTGCAGGTATATATTTTTAAAAGAAAAGATGGGTTTGAAGGAATACTGTTAGGAACCCTGATGATGAAAAACGGAAACGGGGATTATCAGACCGTGACAGATTCCATGCATATCATGAATACAGCTTATGGGCTTGATGATATGAGCGGCATCGTGTTATACCTTTCAGACCGGAAGTTTTTTGCTTCCTCCTGGGACGATGCACCCATAACGATTGATATGGTAGCCGGTATTAATGACAGTAAGCCCGAATCAAGGCTGCAGGCAGCGGGGATGGTAAAAGAGAAAGCGGAAAACCCGGTAATAAAAGAGGAAAAACCTGTAGAAGTTGTTAAAGATAATATCATAAAGGTTAATTTTAATGAAAGTGTTAAAAACGTCGGACACAGGGAACCCCAGAATATTATGGAATCCGAAGAATATCTGGACCAGATTGAAGGGGAAGTATATAATGACCGCGGTAAAGATGAAAAAAAAGTCATAGGTGAGTCCAAAAAGGAAGCGGATGAAATCCTTTCAGTAGTATTTAATAAAGAGGATTTAAACAGCGATATACAAAATAGATCGGAGAAAAAAGAGGAACAAAAAGAGGAACAAAAAGTAAATACAGATTACATAGAAGATATAGATTACATAGAAGATACAGCTTCGTTTAAGGAGGAGTCTGATACTCCTGAGGAAGTAAAGGAAGAGGATTTATTTAAATTTGATGATACCTGGTCAAAAGAAAAAGAAAGTCACCCCATTTACCAGGATATCCCGGAAACTGCGGAAGCTGCCGGGTTTGGCTTTGCAGATCAGGATTACGGATATATGAACCTTTTGAATGAAACCTCAGAAGAACTATTTAACAACAGCGGCCTTCAGCCGGAAGATATTGCTTCCCAATATGATGTAAACAGCGAAAGCTGTCTGGAAGAACCTGTAAAGCAAGCGTTTTTTGAAGATCATCCGGTAGCCAAGAAAATATACCAGAGTTATCCAAGAATGTATCCGTTTGAAGACAACGAAATTGCCTGGTGTGTCAGAATCGAACCTCAGGATATCGGACTATTTCCAATGGAAGCCTGGATTCTTGGCAATAACAGCTTTTTGCTGCATGGGTACTATAGTTACAGACATCTGATTTTTGCCAGAATAAATGATAAAAACGGGATCGGCTATATACTGGGCGTACCTGGTATTTACCACAACCGGGAAAAATTCATGGCAAAAATGTTTGGTTTTGAAAATTTTAAATGTGCGAAACGAAAAGCGCAAAGAACCGGAGAATTCGGTTACTGGTATATTCCCATTACCTTAAGCTAATTCGTAATATTTTTCTCTGAAGAAAAACAAACATTCAACTCTTTAGAGGTTTTGATTTAAAAATAAAATCCCACAGGTGAGCCCGGCGGTATGAAATACCTTCTGGTCATCTGCGGGATTCTTTTTCTATTCATCAAAGGCCGGATTAATATAAGCATACCGTGCATGATCTTCCCATTTGTTATTAATATGGATGCTGGATCTGGACAGGCCTTCGTAGACAAAACCTAGTTTCTCTATTAGATGGATGGAACGGACGTTCAAAGGCATGATATTCGCTTCAATCCGGTGTATCTTATGATCGGAGAACAAAATCTCCCTCCCGGCCTCGATACTTTCCAGTGCATAGCCGTTTCCGGTATACCGGCTGTCAAATTTATAGCCTAACTGGCAGGTGTAGTAGGAACCTTTTACTATGTTATAGAAGTTAATCGATCCGATGAGTATATGGGGATTGTCTTTTTGAAATACCCAGTAACGCAGCAGTTTGGACTGGAGCATCAGATTATATTCAATGGAAAGAGATAGTCTCTGATAGGGCAGGGTATAGAAATTAGGGTCCCGTTCCGGTTCCCAGGGTTCAAAATGTTCTTTATTATTTTCATAAAAAGCTAATACTTTATCTGCATCATTCGGATGTAAAATGTTTAAGGTAAGGCGTTCCGTGTGACTAGTCATCTGCATAATTTAATACTTTTAAGGCCGTACAAGCTGTTCTCGCACGAGCCCTGCTCCCTTCATAAATAAAGTAAGGTATTTGATTTAAGTTAAATTACCGGTGGTCAGGAATCCATACCGCGTACCTGTACATTTGGTACAAAGGGTAACAGGATATCTTTATAGAGGTTTAACTCCGACCTGGACGGACCGGATAAACCTTTTCCAATTATATCACCGGAATCTTTGTAGGGTTGTAAATAATATGCTTTTGCGCCTTCAATCCATCTGCCTATTTCAATCATATCTTCGGGTGAGTGATGCTTTGCAACTACGGTAGTACGGAACTCATAATCAACCGGAGCAGTTAAAAGATATGCAACACTCTCTTCAACCCGTCCGGTGTCAAAAGCAGGTAAACCGTTTGATAAACCGTATTTGGCTTTGGAATTTTTAATATCCATGGCGATATAGTCAAGGCAGCCGTCCTTTATTAACTCTTTTATTATATGGGGATTATTTCCGTTGGTATCCAGCTTTATTAAAAACCCCAGCTCTTTAATCTGCTTAATGAATTTGGTCAATCCGGGATAAAGAGTCGGTTCTCCGCCGGTAATGCAGACTCCCTCCAGAATACCGGTTCTTTTTTTCAGGGTCCGAAAGACTTCCTCCTCAGGAATTGCAGGCAAGGCGGATGGAGTAAGTACCAAAGAAGCATTGTGGCAGAAGGGGCATCTGTAATTACAGCCGCCTAAAAATATAGTGCAGGCCAGATGTCCCGGGTAATCCAATAAAGTTGTTTTCTGAAAACCATGTATTTCCATAAATCCGAATATCCTTCCATCTGATGTCCGAAGCCCATTTAGCCATTGCCTAATGGCTTACTTCGTGATAAGATTAATATAGCAGATAAGGGGAAATTCGTCCATTATTTATTGGATTATTAATGATGTAATTATCTCATTAATAGCAGGGAAGTACAGATGTTAATTATTGTTACAATAATTTATGATTTAATATAAAGGAACATGAAATGAATTTAAAATATATGAAAGAAGCTTTAAAAGAAGCGAAAAAAGCTGCCAAAGCGGGGGAAGTTCCCATCGGTTGTGTTATCGTCTATGAAGATAAAATCATAGGGAGAGGTTATAATAAACGAAATACGAAGAAAACCACTCTTGCCCATGCTGAATTAATCGCCATACAAAAAGCCAGCAAAGCCATGGGGGACTGGAGGCTGGAGGACTGTGTAATGTATGTTACTTTAGAACCCTGCCAGATGTGCTCCGGTGCCATTGTACAGGCCCGGATAAAAGAAGTCGTGGTGGGGGCTATGAATCCCAAAGCCGGGTGTGCCGGTTCCATACTGAATATACTGCAGATGGAGGAATTTAATCATCAAGTGGAATTAACCACCGGAGTTATGAAAGAGGAATGTGAAACAGTCCTGAAAGAATTTTTTAAGAATTTAAGGGTCAGGAATAAAGAGGAAAAGGAAAACCAGCAGCCGGACCTTGGTGAATAGCGAAAGAAGCAGGTCATTTACGGCCGGCTGGCCATATCATAGTACTTGACTTTTCACAGGAAATGAAGTATACTGTTTGTCACAGGTCTTTTAATCTGTGAATAATTTGATTTGATATAACAGAAGATATATATATAACGGATATTATTTATTTCGGGTATTAATTCAGTCAAAAAGTTTCCGTGCAGCCGGGGAGATAGCGGTGCCCTGTACCTGCAACCCGCTACAGCAGGGGTGATGTCTTGCCTAGGGTGCTTTTTT
>JAEZSL010000036.1 GCA_023443925.1 Bacillota bacterium
TCAATATGATCGTTCTGTCTGCCTATTTCTTTCTGCATTGCTTCCGCAAGTTCAGGATCAAATACCTTAATCTCTTCAAATGAATACATTTTCTTACCTCCATTGACATGTTATCTGTAGTATATCATATTATACTTCATAATAAAAGTTATAATCCGGTTTAACAATTATAAGTTATACTAATAGTTATAAAATTACATTTTTCCAGTATGTTTATGAACACTCAACTGGATTTTTTTAGACCGTATTATCTTAGACCAGTTTATCTTAGACTACTTAATCTTAGACTCGTTTATCTCAACCGGCTTATCTTAGACCGGTTATCTTAGACCGGTTATCTTAGACCGGCTATCTTAGACCGGCTATCTTAGACCGGTTTATCCTTTTATGTTCTATTTAGCTGGCTTCAGCCAATCCAAATACTTCTGAATCCATTCATCCCAAAACTCCCAGGTATGTGCTCCCGGTGCTTCCAGATAAGAATAATCATAGCTAGTATTTTTAAACCAGTCTGCCGTAAGTCTGGCATTGTCAATGAGGAAATCTTCTTTTCCGCAAGCGTGAAAGATTCTTGGCAAGGGTTTTCCTTCCTCCACATTTTTCTGTGCCAGATAAAATAGATCATGTTCCGTATTTTTTAATTCACTCATCTCTTCCACACCAAATACAGCCTGGTTCAGGCTGGCTTTCCCGGGACGTTCACCTAGCTTATGGGGGCCTTTGTCTTCCCGGTATACAAAGTTACCGGCAGAAAAACAGCCGATTGCAGAATACTTCTCTGCTTTTGTAAGGCCAACTTTCATAGCACCATATCCGCCCATGGATAAACCGCAGACAAAATTGTCCTCCCGTTTATCAGATATCGGGAAAAATTCCTGCATAATTCCGGGTAACTCTTCTGCTATATAATCAAAATATCGCGGCCCGTAAACCATATTGGTGTAAAAACTTAGATTCACTGCCGGCATAACAACTGCCAGTCCCAGCTCAGATACATATCGTTCAATGGAAGTTCTTCGCTGCCAGATCGTATGGTCGTCAGAAGCTCCGTGAAGGAGCCAAAGTACCGGATATTTCTTCTTTGTATCGCTGCCTTCCATTCCGATGCCCTGGAGTCTCTGGGGCAGAATCACATCGACTTCGCAGCATAGTCCCAGTACATTGGAGAAAAAATCTACGTGCATCAATGCCATGGCTATTTTACCTCCTTTTCATTGGCTTTTATCGGAAGCCAATTAATAATTCTCTCGATATTCCGGTCCCAGTATTCCCATTCATGGCTTCCTGGTTCTTCATGATAGGTTAAATCGATCCGGTCTTTGAATCTGTCTCTGAAAGAAACATTCATCGGGTATAGAAAATCCTCGGTACCACAGGTCATATAAAATTTCGGCATGGATTTACCGGAAGCAATCAGTTGTTCCATTTGGTAAGGAAGATCGTTGATACTTCCTGCCACTTCCTCTTTCGTTCCATAAATCAGTTCAAAAGGCCGGTCCATATTCTCCCCGTACCAGCTTACCAGATCTACCATACCAGAAAGACTTGCTGCCGCTGCAAAACGTTCCGGGCACATAATCCCAAGCTTTAAGGTACCAAAACCTCCCATGGACAATCCCGCTACAAAAGTATCTTTTCGCTCCGTGCTTAATCCCGGGAAAAATTCATGTACGATATCAAAAATTTCTTGACCGAAAAACTTCCAAAAATCATAGCCATATTTCATATCCGCATAAAAACCCAGATCCGTTGCCGGCATTACCACTGCCAGGCCTTTTTCAAGCGCGTATCTCTCAATGGAAGTTCTGCGCTGCCAGATGGTATGATTGTCACTTGCACCGTGAAGCAGATATAAAACCGGTATTTTATCCTGATTCTCAGTACTGCCTAAGCCAATGCCATTTGCTTTCTGGGGTATTATAACGTCCATAGAACGCTGCATGCCCAATGTTTTGGAATAAAAATTTACATGTATAAGTGCCATAGTCTTCCTCCTTTTTTATATTATAAGAACAAAAACCATCTTCCTATAATTGAATGCACGGCGCTAAAAACTGCGCCTTTTATCAGAAATTAAAAAGCAACTTCTGATAAGTTATATAATAGAAACAATACGTGTTTCTATTATCAGATGCACGGCGCTAAAAACCGCGCCTTTTATCAGAAGTTAAAAAGCAACTTCTGATAAGTTATATAATAGAAACAATAACGTGTTTCTATTATCGGATGCACGGCGCTAAAAACCGCGCCTTTTATCAGAAGTTAAAAAGCAACTTCTGATAAGTTATATTATATCACTTGTGTAAGACTTTTAAATATGATTTAATCGGCTGCTTTATCCTTTTGTTTCACCTGAATTTTTCCCCCGGAATCAAAAGAAATACCATATTGCTTGCAGTACCCGTTTATTTTCTTAAGAATCCGCTTTTTCTCACTTCCAGTACTGGGGGTGGGCTGATAATTATTTATTTTACTGCTTGAAGATACGGAACAGGGAATAACCTTAACATTATCATCCGGCACCAGTTTATCGTTATGAAAAGTGAAGGTCTGCTGATAGATCATGGTATCTTTATCCGGAGGATTTGTGTTACCTCCGAAACAGAAATTGCCAAGGCTGTACACAATGTAAGCATCCTTATATTTCTCAACGGGCTGGAGCACATGGGGGTGATGACCTAAAACCAGAGCTGCTCCGCCTTCCTCAATTGCAATTCTGCCAAGCTTTGACTGGGAGGCTGTAATCTTACTGGTTCGTTCAATTCCCCAATGAAAGCTGACAATTAATAAGTCAGGCTTACTCTCTTTCATGGCTTTTAATTCCTTACGCAGAGTTACTTCACTGCTGCCCTGATTTCCCACTTCCTGGATGGAAATCATACCTACCTTCACACCTTTTACTTCATAAATAGCTGATTTTCCGTAAGTAGAATAGGCAATCCCCGCTTTTTTAAAACCATCGATGGTATCATTATAACTAACCGCACCATAATCCCTGGTATGATTGTTTGCAAATGCTACGGCTTCAACGGAGCCTTCTTTTAAGATCTGAATAAAAGACGGATTGCCTCTGAAAGCCCATTGCTTGTCCGCACGTTCTCCCCTGCTGCTTAAGGTTCCTTCAAAATTTACAATTGTTAAATCATCTTTTTCAAAAATACTTTTTACATTTTTCAAAAAATAACTATCCGATTTTTGTTTCTTATATACCGAAAAGAAATTAACTCCTGCCGGCTGCTTTATATCACTGGACAGGGTACAATCCCCCGCAGCGCTGATTATAATGCTTAAATCCTTTGATATTGTTACTATACAGGCAGTCTTTGCTTTACCCAGACTTACGGTAACCGTGGCTTCGCCCCAATGCAATGCCTTAATAACCCCTTTTTGAGTTACGGTAAGTATTTTTTTATCGCTGGTCTTATAGATTAATTTACTGTCCGTTTTATTATCCTTGGTCAATGTAGCTTTTAGCTGGTAGGTATCCCCCTGCTTTAAAGAAAGTTCTCTTACGTCTAATTTTATGTATCCTGTATATTCTTTAGGTATATCCTCTTCTGTATCATCTTCTTGCTTTTCCGCTGGTTCTTCTTCCTTTGATTCCTCTGTTTCCTTTTGTTTCTCTGTTTCCTTTTCTTCCTCTGCTTGCTTTTCTTCCTCTGCTTGTCCTTGTTCCTCTGATTGCTTTTCTTCCTCTGTTTGCTCTTCTTCCTCTGTTTGCTTTTCTTCTGTTTGCTCTTCTTTCTTCGTATCAGATGTCTGTTCTGATGAAACATTCTTATTCGCTTCTTCTATTTGACCTGTCTCTGACGGCTGATCCGTTTCGTTTGATTGACTTGGAATTTCAGATAGGCCCGTTTTGTTGGTTCTCCCAGATTCAGTCGGCTGAGTTCCCTGGGTATAATTTATTATCCTTGTTGTAATCACTTCTTTTGCATCCGTTTTTGTTATGAAACTTCCAAACGTAAGCTGAATAAGAATTAGAACAAAGAAAGCTGCCCTATACTTTTGCTTCCTTTTCATTCCCCAATGCTTCTCCTTTTATTAACGTAGTGAATATAGTATAGCTTACGGATTACAGCAAATCAAGCAAACGCTGTCATAAAATGGCCATTAATACATAGTTATTTAACCTTATAACTTTCTATATAGTCTCACCGATTTGTTCACTCATCTTTGTTATATGCATGGTCTGTAATATATATTGTCCCTGTAAAGCTAAAATAGGTTGTTTTGGCTTAATTGACTACCGAACTTTTTACTACAACGTCATTCATTAGCATAGTTTCTGTCAAAATACGCCGCAGGGAGGAGCAAATTGGCCATATATGAAAAAACCTGTATCTATTGATATAAAACACCATATGCCCGGAGAGATTATATATCCTCCCAGCATATGACATTCTGCATCAATTAGAAACAGGTTTTTATTATAGCTATTTATTAAAGCTATTTATAATAGCTTTTTATTATAGCTTTTTATTATAACTTTTTATTATAACTTTTTATTATAACTTTTTATTATAACTTTTTATTATAACTTTTTATTATAGCTTATAGCTTTTATATTAGTCTTTATTATAAATTCTTACTTATAACACTGTAAATTATCCACTAAATACTACTATTCCAGATTCGTATACCCCATTAGGTGTAAGTCTACTGCTTTGGCTGCTTCGCGGCCTTCACGGATTGCCCATACTACCAGAGACTGGCCTCTGTGCATATCCCCGGTTACAAAGATATTTTCAACACTGGTCTGATATCCGTCTTCTTCTGTCTGTACATTGGTTCTGGCATTTAGCTCTACGCCAAAGGCTTTCGCCACATAATTCTCAGTACCTAAGAAACCGGCTG
>JAEZSL010000110.1 GCA_023443925.1 Bacillota bacterium
TAGATGCCATGACGGACTCCAATGAAACTGCCGAAATCCGCTTCTTCCATAAACTTGAAAAGATGAAGGAACTGATTAAGGCTGAATTCGGCGATATGAACGATTCCTATCTGGATCTGCTGGTTGAAGAGTATTATAATGCTCACTTTGAAAATATTGCAGATGGCGATACCGATGAATAAAAAGTGAAAGATCTTATCGTAGGTTATTGGTTTTATAGATTATAAAGAAATATATTACTAAAATTTGTTCTATTAAAAGCATCTCGTTATATATTGAATATATAAATGCATAAATTAATGAATAAATTGATGTAATGTACAATAAAAAAGAGTAAATAAATCGAGGTGCCTCTTAAATTCAAACTTAAGGGGCACCTCTTATACGTTAAGGTTCTTCTCTTTCTATTCATAGGATGTTACATTCTATTCCATATTACGCTTTATCCTGCTTCATTCTTTCTACCTATCCAAAAAGATCTTCCAGTTCTTCTTTTGTCAGGGAGTTAATAAATACTTCCTGGGACTGGATAACCGAATCTGACAGGCTTTTTTTCCTGACTTGCAGCTTATATATTTTTTCTTCTATTGTACCTTTTGTAATGAGCTTAATTACATGAACGGAATTTTTCTGGCCAATACGGTAGGCCCGGTCGGTTGCTTGCTCTTCTACAGCCGGATTCCACCAGGGATCATAATGTATGACCGTATCAGCTCCAACCAGGTTAAGCCCTGTTCCCCCGGCTTTTAACGAGATCAGGAATACTTTTCCTTCACCCTGGTTAAAGCGTTTTACATAATCATTCCTGTCTTGTACTTTCGTGGAACCTTCCAGATAAAAATTGGATATATTCTTATTTTTCAGTTCCTTTTCAATAATAGCCAGCATGGAGGTAAACTGGGAAAATACCAGTATGCGGTGGTCATTGGCGATAGCATCGGCAATGATCTCCATTAAAAGTTCCATTTTTCCGCTTCCCCCACCGTAATTCTCGATAAAGGTTCCGGGATGACAGCAGATTTGGCGAAGTCTGGTTAAAACGGCCAGTATTTTCAGCTTGCTTCTTTCCAGTCCGTTTTCTTTGATCTCCTGATCCAGTTCCGATTTGGCATTCTCTACATAGGACAGGTACACCTTTTTCTGCTCTTCCTCCATATCGGTGAGCATTTTGGTTTCCACCTTATCCGGCAGCTCCTGCAAAACATCCCGCTTCATTCGGCGCAGAATAAAGGGCAGGATACGTCTGTTCAGATCCGGGAGCACCCCTTCTTCCGCTCTCATAATCGGCTTCTCATATTGGTTAACAAATTTGGCGTGGCTGAATAAATAATCCGGCATAATAAAATCAAATATAGACCACAGTTCCGATAAGGAGTTTTCAATTGGCGTTCCGGTCAGGGCAAAACGATGCTCTGCATCCAGTAATTTAACGGACTTGGCATTGAGAGAATCCGCATTCTTAATATACTGGGCTTCATCTATAAATACAGTATGAAACTGCAGTTTTTGATACAGGTTTATATCTCTTCGCATTAAAGGGTAGGAGGTTATTAAAATATCCACCTTACTCTCTGCTTCTATTAGTTCCTGCCGCTCTTTGGGATTGCCCGTTACCACAGAGGAGGTCAGATGCGGTGCGAAATTTTCCAGTTCGTCCTGCCAGTTATAGATTAAAGAACTGGGACAAACAATTAAAAACCGGGCGGAATTTAAGTTTTCCTTTATGGCTGCAATATATACGATGGTCTGAAGGGTTTTTCCAAGCCCCATATCATCGGCTAAAATACCGCCCAAGCTGTTATCGGATAAAGTCCTGAGCCATTTATACCCGGTAATCTGGTAACCTCGCAGCTCGGCCTGTATTCCTGCCGGCAGTTCATATTCCGTGATACTGGGATTTAATATTCTTTCAACCAGCTGGGAAAAAGCTTCGTTTTTATCTACTTCAAGGTTCTTTTCCTGAAAAACATTATTTAAATAGAGTGCCGTATTCTTGGAAAGTCCGATGGATTCGTTGTTTAATTCTTTTCCGGATATACCAAGATGGTTTAAGATATCCCAGACTTCCTTAATATTTTCATCTTCCAGATTAATAAAGTTGCCGTTCTTTAAGCGGTAGTACTTTTTCTTCATACGATAAGATTTAAATAAATCTTTTAACTCATCCTTGGGTACATCTTCATAATTTAGATCCATCTCTAATAAATCCAGACCGTTGCTGACTCTTAATCCGGCTTTAAAACTGCCGGGTGATTTTATATTAATTTTCTTAAAGGCTTCAGAATAATATAATTCACAGCTTTCGGCCAGTTCATGAATCCCACCGATCAGGAATTCATAGATATCGTCTTCATTTCGTAAAATAAAGCTGTGCTGTTTGGGCTGGAAACCGTGTCTATCCAGATAATCGATATAATAATCTTCTTTTCTTGGCTGTCGGATTATAATAAAGTTATCGGAGGGGGCATTTTCAAAAGCATTGAACTCATGTTCTCCATACCGGAATCTAAGTTCTGCCTGGATGTGGTTCTTTACCTTATCCAGATAAACCACAGGCTGTAAATCTGACGTTATAAAGCGGTCCTGAATCTCCTTTGGTACGGTTAATTCCATGGTCTCGCTGATTTTGGGCAGCACGGATTCCAAAAATTTATTTTTATTAATACCTTTAAAGATCAGAGGTTCTTTTTTTCCGCCCAGATTATTATAAAAAGGCAGATAATTGCTTAAAAAACGTTTCGTGGGCTTATACACACAGCCATTATAATAAAGTAATTCCCCTGAATCCGTAATGGGAATTACACTGAATTTGCCATGGTAATCCATTATAATACCATCATCAATTAAAGATAAATCATATTCTATTTTGGGATTATCCGCTCGGTATACAACCTCTGTGTATTCTTTCCCGTATAATTCCAGATCGAAGTTGCCTTCATCCATAATATCCAATAGCCGGAGCAGCATATTTTTCGTTAGGACGATGGTGGACTTGGAAAACAATTTGGAATAGAACAGTTTATCAATGGCTTCCTGGATTTCGTAAATCTGCATGATATAATCCAGTATCCGTTTGGACTGCTTATCAAATTTACTTTCTCCGTGAATAAATTTAAATTCTTTCCCCAGCAGTATGTTCTCCTGGTTATAAAAATCCGTCAGAAACTTTTTAATGGACTGGACTTTATAATAATGATGGTTGCCCACCCGCAATGACATAACGGCAGATCCATTTTCCGAACGTAAAATAGCCGGAATGGATATGCTTACCCTTAAGTGGTAAGTTTCGCCCTGGGGAAGGCCTTCCTCCTGATTGCTGAAGTAACCCAGTATCTGATAGACCGTTTTCTCAGCCGGATTATCCGGTTCTTCCATCAAAGAGCGCTCTACATAATTTAACACAAAAAATAGTGCGGTTATTACATGCTTACACGCACCCGCTTCTTTTAAATGTTCGGAACAGTTGCATTTATGTTCAAACGATCCGTCTTCAAAGACCTGAATCGACACCATATATTCAAAATTATCCTTAACTGTAATTCGATATTGCTGTTTTGCATTGGACCAGGTTGCACTTACGACATGGTTCTGTTTGTAATCCTGCAGCCCTCTGGAATATACTGTATCACTGGCAGCTAAATTTCTTATTCCCATTCTGGATAATCGTATCATTTTGCAGACTCCTTCTACTTGTCCTTTCTTTGCATCCTAATATTATACCACAATTTCAGAATAATTGTTAAGCGAAATCGTAATTTTTGCAAAGAATTTAAGTATACAGGAGTTTCAACTTTAATATAAAGCAAATCAGGCCGTAACTTCCGCCGCTTTTTCCTCACGGAACATGGAACGCAGACCAAAGAGAAGGCAGGTCAGCATTCCGGCAAACGGAATAATGATCTCCAGATAAGTTCCGGTTTTCATTAGTATGATATAAATGCCCCATACAAAGAAAGGCAACGCAAGACAAGCAAATATGGTGCCGCTTATGAACTTATGGTATTTACTTTTCCGGATTGCCAATAGAATTCCTTTCATAAAATATCCCCCCTGATGTTTATCCTATATATAAGACGATTCAGACTTAATAAAAGTTTCATAATTAGTATGATTATTTTAAGAATTTTTATGAAAAAGTAAAAAAAGTAAAGATTAACAGATAAAAAATGAAAAAAATGCCGCTAACTTAAAGTCAGCGGCAGAAATTTTACTAATTTTAGTCAATCAGTTTTTCAAGTTCCTCCATCGGCATGGGCTTATAAAAGAAATATCCCTGGACCATATCACAATGGTTCTCCTTTAAAAACCTAGCCTGATCCATGGTTTCAACCCCTTCTGAGATTACCTTCAGGCCTAACCCTTTAGCCAGGTTAATTATATTGGTAATTACGATTTTATCCTTCTCATCCATAACATTATACATAAAAAAATCCTTGTCCAGTTTCAATATATCGATCGGCAGAGTCTTTAACAGATTCAGGGAAGAAAAACCGGAACCGAAATCATCAATGGATATTAAGAAACCTCTTTTTCGCAGGCTGTTTATAAAACGTTTCAGCCGGTCCAGCCCTTTCATAAAAATGCTTTCCGTTATTTCTATTTCAATCAGCCTGGCAGGTATACGGTATTTCTCCAGCAAGGCTTCTAATTTTGGGATAAACAGTTCATCATCAATATGCAGTCTGGATACATTAACGGATATGATAAGATCCCTTTTCCCCATATCCAGCCAGCTGCGAAGCATATAAAAGGCTTTTTCGTATACATAAAAATCCAATTCCAGTATAAAGCCGTTTTTCTCAAAAATGGGAATGAATTCGGAAGGATTCATAAGCTCACCGCTTTGATTCTTCCATCGCACCAGGGCTTCCGCTCCGACGATATTTAATGATCTGAGATCAATTTTGGGCTGCATATATACAATGAATTCCTGATTTTTCAGAGCATCATGCATCTGGTTTTCAATCATTTTTTCTTTTGTAATGGCTTTATGGAGGTTATCATCATAAATGGATAAAGTACTTTTATGGAATCCTTTCAGTCTCTTTCTTGCTGTATTGGCCTTGTCCATAGCAATACTAAGGACCCGGTCCTCTTCTGTCATAAAATATAATCCACTGATAATAATCGGATTCACTTTAGGATAATGTGTCTTGTATGCCTGGTTGATGGTATTATAAATCACCTTAATCCGTTCCATAAGCTCAGCTTTATTACGGTAAATAAACAGATTAACAAAGATATCCCCGCTGATACGGCAGAATAATTCTCCCGGTGTTAAAAAGCCCAGAACATTTTCTGCGTAAAATTTTAATATATCATTTCCTGCGGAATAGCCCCATTCATCATTAATGTATTTGAACTTGTCAAAATCGGAATATACAATCACATAGTTTAAGTTCTTACCACTGGCTATGAGTTTCATGGCTTCTGCTTCAAACTTGGGCAAAGTTAATAAACCGGTAAGAGAATCTTTGGATATTAACCGGTCTATAAAACCAGTTACATCGGAGGAACATAACAGATTCATCTTCTGTCCGCCCTGCATCTCCACCGTGGAAGCGGTGGTGCTTAACCAGGCTCCCAGTTTTTCATTATAGGACTCTACGGAATAACGCTTATTTGCGGTATCCAACCCGTGTAACGGACAGGTATCACAAGGCTTGCTTCTGCCAAATATGGCTTTATAACACAGATCACCAAGTCTTACGCCTGGAAAGAGCTTTTCCGTATATTCACTGACATACAGCAGTTCATAGGTTCCAGCCTTAATGGCATAGTTACTTAACTTTTGGTTATTCAGCATGGCCTGGGTAAAAAATATTTCCTTATTTAATTCTTCTTTGCTTCTGCGCTGCAGCACATAATTGCTGATTACTTTCGTAATTATCAACAAAGTATCCAGTACTGATTTCTGCCATATGCGGCTTTGTTTGCAGTCTTCAAAGTTAACCGTTCCGATAAACTGCCCGCCGTCATAGATGGCGCACTGCACCAGGGCTTTGATACCTGCATTCTTATAAAATCTGTGCAATTCCGGTAAATAATCCAGTTCATCAACATCTTCAAGTAAAAAGATGCTTTTATTTATAAAAAGCTGGTCAAACTGTTCTTTTAATATAGCTGACTTTACAACTTCTATTGGAGGTGTCTCCTCACTAAGCCATTCATAGCTTACCTTTGCATTTTGTCCGGAGGTTTCATCTTCAAAAATTGTAATCCTGGACAAATCATAATACTTTCCTATTTCTGTAAAAATTTTGTATATGGATTCATCTACGGTATTATCTTCGCTTAAAATATCGAAAGTATAATTTAGCAGCCGTCTTTCCGTATCTAGTATATCTTCATAGGTATGCTTTTTTTTCCTTTTACTCCGCTTTTGTTCCATTTCTCCCTGATAGCTGTCTGCTATCATTGCCGGGTCATATATGATATATCTATCTTTACCGCCTGTTTTCGCTTCATATAATGCAATATCAGCTTTCTGAAATAGTTCTTCATAAGTAATGCCATCCTTGGGAAAGGTTGAAATACCTATACTTACGGTCATCTGTCCGTCTTCTCTCAATCCAGGCATGCCTCCTCTGACCAGGGAGCACAAAGTATCGGCAGCTTTTATAACCTCTTCTTCCGTAATCGCTTTTGTATTAAAAACAACAAAACCATCTCCATCGATTCTGCCGACAATCTCATCCTGGTCAAACAAGTCCAGAAGATACCCTGCAAAGGTTTCAAGCACAATATCCCCATATATATGCCCGTGCTTTGCATTAAGCTGTTTCAAATTATCAATATCAATGAGAAGAAAGGAAAGAATATCATTTTGATCTTTTTGGAGACTATCATATAGATATTTATCCAGTTTTTGAATCACTGTTGTTTTATTAAAAAGCTGTGTCAGACTGTCCCGTTCACCTTTGAATACTGGATTTGCCGTATTTGCACGCCTTTTTTCATTTAACTCATTCAGAAGCTTACCGCTGCCTTCATTATACGTCATATCCAAAGTAATAGTCTCCTTTTTTTGGTTATTGTTATTGATATAGACATATTTTTGCGAAAGGTGAGAAATATAAATTTCTCCAAATTATAGAGTTAATTTTATATAATTTTTGTACAAATTACTATTTTCTCTATTATATTACAATTATTCTTTTCTGGCAATCATCAAAATTAGAAATGTCCTTTTTTACGACAAAACTGGTATTAAATTCCAGCCATTTACGATCAGATATTATATATCTTCCGTATAGCAGATGCTGCCTTTATACTGTTTACCCATTTTTTTAAGTCTGGCCAGCTCTTCCGTTAGTTCGTTGGCGGAAGAAAAACTCTTATTTTTATTGGAAACTACGGATATCGTCAAAGAAGCCAGAGGAAATTCTTCCGTCTGACCATGACGGTTTGCTGTTATAATAAATCCCCTTTCACGGTCTGCCACCGTATATATCATCCGTGCTTCCTTTTCAAAATCTTGGATAATACAATCAGAAATTGCAGCATAGTCGTAATGATCCAGAATCATAATAAAATCGTCGCCGCCCACATGACCGACAAAGGTGTTCTCGTGCTTATATCTTAAAATAATGTTAGCTAATAATTTAATTACTTTGTCTCCATTTTCAATTCCATAAGCGTCATTATAAGCTTTAAAGTTATCAATATCGATATAAAATATACAGTATTCGCTTTTAAAAGTGATACACTGGGTAATTTCCTGCTCTATCATTACATTCCCCGGAAGACCGCTTAAGGGATTTAGATTCTTGGCATTGGCAACATCAATCTCCGTAGTTTTCTGAAGTAAATCCTTAACAGTTACCGTACCGCAGTATTTTCCGTCTCTGGTTACCACAATCATGTCGTAGATCTTGCTGTTCTCACGTTCCATAGCCAAATAGGAAACCGTATTAATGGGGGTATGATAATCTACCTCCAGATAATCCATATCCATTATGGCAGCAATTTCTTTTCTCTGGTACAGACTGAAACCGTAACGGCCGCTGACCTTTAAGATCAGGTTTTCACTGGTTATGATTCCAAGGACTTTATCCTCCTGTACAATACACATCCCATACACCTCTGTATTCTCCTTAAAGTCGTCAAAAACCTGTTCTACTTTTGTAGAAGGCAGTGTAACCCGGGTTTTCTTCGTTATATTTTCAATATATAAATCAGTGAGTTTTACTCCGATGTTGTTATTCTTCCTCTGATTCAGCTCAAATATAAGCTGTAAGACCTGCGTATCGATTTCTTTTATTGTTTCATCGGGTCTCTGGATATAATAGCCCTGTCCGTACTTTACTCCAAGATTTATCAGTGCCTTTAATTCTTCTCTGGTTTCGATACCTTCTGCGATAAGTCCGATATTTGTGATCTTGGAAAAATCGATGAGTGATTTTACCAGCAAATACTTTAACCCGTCTTTATCTATATTGCGGATTAATTTCATATCCAGTTTAAGATAATGAGGATGTATGTCACTGATCAAATTTAAACCGGAATAACCAGCACCGGCATCATCAATGGCTATTTTATAATGCTGCTTTTTATAGTGTTCCACAACACCCTGAAAACTTTCCATATCCTGAATCGCCTGCCGCTCCGTAATTTCGAAAATAATATTTTCAGGAACAATGTTATATTTATTTAAATATTCTATGGTAAATCCATCACGGAATTTATTATCGTGCATTACTTTAGGATTCACATTAACAAAAAGTTTCTTATCGTAAGGTGGCTGCATCTGGATATAAGCAGCTTCCAGGGATTTCACACGGCACAGTAACTCCAGATCCCAGAGCCGGTTGTATTCTCCTGCCAGTTCAAAAAGTTCTTCGGTATTGGAAATAGTGGTTTTACAGGTAATTCTGCTCAAAGCTTCATGCCCCAGTATCTGTCCGTCCATCAGGGATATAATTGGTTGAAATACGGATTTAATCTGATTTTTTTCAATTATGTAATCTAATTCCTTCTTAATAATATCTGATACTGAAGCTGACATTATAATACCTCCATCTTGTGTAAAATCCATCTCCTGCTTCATTCTATGTAGAATTTAATCTCCTGCATCGTAAATCAAGATCTGCCAAATATTTTCTTTCTATCCATTATATAAAATTTATGTAAAATACAGGATAGGGAAATATTAAAAACAGGTTAAATAAGAAAGAGTCTGGCTCGCCAGACTCTAGCGCTGACGCGCTGTCACGGCAGTGACAATCTTCCTAAAGCGCGTCATGTGCCTCCCCCCGGAGGGTTTTTTATCGAATAGGACGAACTCTCCTATACGATAAAAAATACTGTTGCAAAATACCGGTTTCAGAAAGAAACCATCAATTTTGCAACAGTCATATATAACACCCGGTATTCATAAAATACACGCGGAGTGCAATTTGACACTCGAAGCTTTTCTTAATTAAAATAATAGGGTACTTCCTTCTTTAGATAAATATCCTGTTTCCTCTCTTTATAGGAAATCCGGACTTTTTTGTCACTCTTAGAAATAAGCTTCGCATATCGGAGTCCACCGTTTTCCCAGTATAGGTCAACCCTTATATTACCCCTAGCTAAAAGTCCGGTGGCAGATCCTTCGTCCCAATTCTTTGGTAAAGCCGGTAATAAACGAAGAATTCCTTTATGGCTTTGCAGCAGCATCTCCGCGATGGCTGTTGTAAGACCGGTATTCCCGTCTAATTCATATACATGGTCAAAAGCATAAGCTCCTCGGGTCGGCGGATGATACACAAGATTGTTTGGCTCCAGCAGATTATCCGTCATATTTTTAATATGTTCGTAAGCTTTGCTGCCATGACCCAGTCTTGTTTCATATAACAAAAGCATGGACCTTGCCCAGCCGGTATCCTCCCAGTTTTCTGCAGGTGTTAATTTACGCTCCAGGGTTTTCTCTGCGGCATCGCATAAATCCGGTGTTTCTTCCGGGGTAAGCTGTGCAAACGGGTAAAGCCCCAGCAGATGGCTGGTATGCCTGTGCTGTGGATCCGCTGCCCGCAGGTCATGGCTCCATTCCGCCAGAGTACCCTCCGCCGTAATCCGGTAGGGGATTAAGTTTGCCAGCTTATGAGAAACCTCCTCAGCAAGGGAATTCTCTTCAAGCTTTAATATATTACAGGAAGCCAGGAAAACCGAAAACAGTTCCCGGATCATTAATATTTCATAGGTACAGCCATTGCTGATCTGTAGTTTTTTACCCTGGTGTACAAAACTGTTTTCCGGTGAAATGGAAGGTCCGCAGGTAAAATAACCGGTTATTTTATCTTTAAAAACGTATTGGTTAAAAAATACGGCTGCAGATCTGATTAATGGAAATGCTGTATTAAGTAAGAATTCCTTATCTTCAGAATACTGATAATGCTCCCATAACTGCATTAGTATCCAGATTCCACCGGTAGGACAGGGTGCTATGGCCGAAGCCCAATAAGGTGCGGCATAACCCCAGGCATTGGATACCAGCTCTCCTACCCAACCGTCCAGACCGTAGGTTTTTCTTGCAGTCACTTCCCCTGCCGGAGACAGATCTTGTATTATCCAGTTATATAAAGGTATCCCGCTTTCCGCCAGACTGGTTACCTCCGCCGGCCAATAATTCATCTGGGTGTTTATATCCAGATGCATATCACAAGTCCAGCCGATCTGGCAAGCCACATTATCATTCCAGATTCCCTGCAGATGAGCCGGTAGTTTGGAATCACTTCTGGAACTGGAAAGCAACAGATAACGGCCATATTGAAACAGCAAAGGTATTTTTTCTGTAACAGGATCTTTAGCTGTCAATGAAATACTTGTTCTTTCCATAAATTTTCTTATATCTGCTGCGTGTTCCGTCCGCAAGTTAATGAACTCTTTTGTCAGGGAAGTCTGTACCTGGGATTTTCCTTCCTCAATTAATGTCAAGAGTCCGGATTCACTCGTTACAAATTGTCTTTTAAAATCCGTTTTCATGGATAAATTAAACTGTATCTCACTGGCATTCTGTATTACTATCCCTTCTGGGGTATATTCACAAATACCGTCCGTAACAACCTGTCCGTAACCTGCCAGCATAACTCCGCATAACTCGTCGCAATGCATTGTTTCATAGGCAAAACAGGTAAATTGCATAAAGCAGTCCCCATACTCCGTCTTACCGAAACTATTACCAGGAGCAAAGGATATCCGGGTTTCATGATTTCCGCTTAAAGCTATGTGGTAAACCAGAATTTGTTCCGGATGGGAAATAAAAACCTCTTCTCTTACCATATCCTGTCCGCTGCTAAAAGTACCTTCTGCAATACCGTCTATTATATCAAGGCTTCTTTCATAACCGGACACCGCACCCGGTGCAATATCATGCTCCACGATCAGGCTGCCCACCGGCAGATTGGTTCCGTAATTCTTTCTTATACCGATAAACTTTTGTGCTATTTCATGAACGATATCGTAATTGCCTTTTTCTGCCTGCTCACGCATCTTATAAAAGGCTTTTGCAGCACCTTCCTGATTGTTACTGCTGCTTTTTTCTCCGCTGTAAAATGTATTTTCAGACAGTTCAATACGGCTGGACTTTGTTCCAGACAGTACCATGGCCCCCATATGTCCATTGCCCAGAGGAAAGCCTTCATTCCATTTAAACGCCGGCTGATTGCTTTTAATTTTCATATTTACACCACCTAATATCCCAGTTGGCCTGGAATTCGCTGCCGCTTTTATTCTTTCACCGCCCCGGAGGTCATACCGCCGATAATGTATTTCTGGCCGATTAGATAAACCAGCATAACCGGTATACAGGTTAAAATAATGTCCGCAAAAATGTAATTCCAGTAATTCTTGTTCTTGCCGAAAAACTGATAAACCGCCATCGTCATAGGAAAGAGCTTGCTCTGTCCTGAAAGATACAGTGGTGTCAGGAAGTCATTCCAAACACCCATAAACTGCAGGATAAAGCAGGTAACCAAAGTGGGTTTTAACAAAGGCATAATGATTTTAAAGAATAAAGCAATGGGGCCGGCACCGTCAATCACCGCTGCTTCATCCAGTTCTACCGGAACAGATAAGATAAAATTCCTTATAGTAAACACACAAAACGGTATCATTGCACTTGTAAAAGTAATTATGATTCCAGTTCTGGAATTAGTTAAGTTTACTATATCCAGTACTTTAACCAGAGTAACATAATTTACAGGGAAGAAAAGTCCGCACAGGATAAAATAATATAAAAACATATTCACTTTCGTCCGCTTCCTGCATAGTACAAAGGAAGCCATAGCACAAGAGATAACTCCGATTACGGTGGACACCAGGGCGTAGGTAAGACTGTTGGAGAAACCCTGAATTAATTTACCCTGCTTGATTACTTCTGTGTAGTTGCTGAAAAACCATTCGGTTGGCAGAGAAAGTTTCATTCTGGCAGCTTCCCCTTTTGATTTAAAGGAATTAATAAATACCATATAAAAAGGAATTGCTACCGTGAGGCTTAAAAATATACAGACTAACTGTTTTAACGCGGTCTTAATTAATTTATTCATTATTGCTGCACCTCCTTCTTACTCATAACCTTTACAACCAATATACCGATAGCGGCAGTAATAACCAGAAGGATTGCATTAAGAGCGGTAGACATGCCATATTGTCCGCTGGAATATAATTGGTAGGAATACGTGGTTAATACTTCCGTAGCATGGCCCGGTCCTCCGTTGGTTAAAACATATACGATATCAAAAACCTTTAATCCATATGTAATACCGAAAACAAGGTTTATGGTAATCGCACCTGATAACATGGGAAGTGTAATATGAGAGAGCCTTTGCCAGAAGTTGGCTCCGTCAATTTGTGCCGCTTCATAATAAGACTTTGGTATTGTATTTAAACCGGCTAAGAAGATGGTCATTACATATCCAATACCACGCCATGCATCTACGCCATAAATAGATTTCCAGACTACAGATAAATCAGACAGCCACTTTTGTTTGAATATTCCAAGATGCAGGGCATCCAGGACCGTGTTTAATAAACCGGTATTGTAATTCAGTATGGACTTAAACACCAAACCTATAATAACAAAAGGAAGTATGGAAGGCAGATATAAAAGTGTTCTGTATACTCCCTTACCCTTAAGCCCTTCCTGCAGCATGATAGCCAGCAGCAGAGCCGGAATCAGTTTAACTATATTTGATACAATTGTAAATACTATGGTATGATAAATACCTGTTACATAATTCTTGTCGGAAGTAAAGATATCGATGTAATTTTGCAAGCCTACAAAATTCAGTCCGTTTGATAGTGTTCTGGAACTCCAATCTGTAAAGGAATAAAATACACCAAGTAAACTGGGCATTAAATAAAAGCATACATAGAGTACCAAGGGAATAACCAGAAACCATTGCGGATACATATTTTTTTTGTTCAATGCTAACCCTCTTTTCCAAGAGGAGCCTTAGAAAAATGGTATAAACCGTTCTGTTAAGTCGTGTAATTATGTCTGATGGTCTACTATTTTTCACAGGCTCCGAAATTATCATAAATCTGGTAAAACTATTTCCAATTCGTATCTTTTGCTACTTTAGCTGCCTCAGCACGATTGGTATCCATATTTTTTAGTACATCATTGGCTTCCATGGTGCCCTGGCTGTAAGCGATCATATCAGCACCAAAATCCATCCAGTAATTGTTTGTATATCTGGTAGCAGTCTGGAGAACACCGGTCTGCATTTTTTCTTTCGAAATACTTGCCATAAACTCTTCTTCTTCCGGTAACCAGTGCTGTTCTAACTGATCATCAAGAACATCCAGGTTTGTGTAAGAGGGTGAATTATCAAGGATTTCCTGTAAGGTTTCTGTCTGTGTGCAATATTCAAAGAATGCTTTTACCAGTTCCGGATGCTTGCTGGCTGTTGAACCAAACATCGTAGGGCCGCCCGGATTTGTAGGGAATGTATCATTATCGCCAAGGGGAATTAAGAATAAACCAAATTCATCCGTGGAGCCGGTATCATCTTTGATCTGCTTGATAAAGCTGGAGTTTGCCATCGCCATAGCAGTATTTCTGTCACCGAATTCATTGGACATATTCGTGCTGTCCGTACCGATCCAGTCTTCACCGAAGTAACCGGCATCGGATAATTCCTTAAACTGATTCAATACTTCCAACATTTTTTCGTTGCCTGCAAAGGTTGCTGTGTTATTGTTCAGAGCATCGTATAAACCAGGTGTGGCTGCTTCATATACTCCGCCGATCTGGAAAAATGCCAGCTGGTGCTGCCAGCCGTCTGCACCGGGCATAAACCAGGGTGTAATACCTTTTGCGGCAATTTTAGCACTCAGGTCTTTTAATTCCGCATAAGTCTTTGGTATTGACCAGCCATTTTCTTCAAACAGGGTTTTGTTATAAACCATTACATATTCCGGTGAGTTATGCCAGATCTGAAGTCCGTATAATTTACCGTCATATTTACAGGACTGGAGTCTTGTTTCCGGTAATTTCTTCTCCCAGTCAGCACCGGTAAAGTCGATACAGTATTTTACCGGATCTACGATCTGAGAACCGATTGCAAAGGGATCGGATTGAATCCAGAAGATGTCCGGTGTGGAAGCAGAGGTTAATTTAACCTGCAATACGTCGGAATACTGATCGGCAGGAATTGTCTGAAGGTCAACGGTTACCCCGTAAGTTTCTTCAAAACGTGCAATGGAAGCATCATAACGATTGTCCATCCAGCCTGCGGAAACCAGAATGCTTAATTCTTCACCGGCAAATTGATCTGTTACATCCGCGGATTCCGTACCCGGTTCCTGTGTCTCTGTATTTGCTGTATTACTTTCAGAAGTCTGGTCGGAATTCGGACTTCCTGAGCTGCCATTGGTTCCGGTTGATCTGCTGCATCCGGACAATAGGGAAGCTGCCATAAGTACAGATAAAAATAGTGCTGCTGCCTTCTTTTTCATAAATACCTCCTATGTTATGTTTACCAAATCGATTAATGGTAATTAAATTTTATCCATAATTGCCGTAAAAGTCTATGCACTTTCTGGGATTCATTTTTGGACTATCTTAACACATTTGTATACTATCTTACGATTCTTTTAAGTATGTTGACTAAAAACAGCATCTTAACAATATAAAAAAGTGATGGATTTGTATATATTCCATCACTTTTTTTATACATATTTTATTTAACTTGCTGTTCCATGCGGGTTTACAGCTACATAATTATCTATGTATTGTACCCTGAATATCACTCCAGTTTTTATCCGCATATTCAATCAGGGTATTGGCCTGCTCCAGGGACATTTCAGGGAAGAATAAGAATAAGCTGTGGGAACCGTACCGTTTTACGATTCTGTCTACATTCTTAATCCAGTCTTCAAATTCTCCGGAGTAAACTTTAACCCATAAGGATTTACCGGCCATGATGGCCTTATCATAGATGGGATACCATTCTTCCAGAGTACCGTCCGGTCCCATATCACCACTGGTCCACTGCAATGCATCAATTTCATCTACTTCCATTAATGCATCCATATGTTTAATGGCATCCGGGCCATCCAGATGATATAGTACACAATCTGCCTTTGCTGCCTGTACTTTCAGAGAATCCTGTATAAAATCACGGAACTGGTCCGGTGACATCAACGCGGAGAGATCGCATTGAAGCTTCACGGTTTTGCCGGGACCCCAGATCTGGAATACCGTATAGGCATTACCCCCTTCTTCATCTTTGATAATCTCATAAAAACTGTCAAAATATTTATAATAAATGTCCGTAACCTGTTTAACCCGTTCCTCAATCAGTTCCGGTTCATCAATCATATCAAAAAGTAAATTCTGTACACCCCGCATGGAAGCCAGAACGTCCACATTTTCCATAAGGTCCGGCATATCCACATAGAAATCATCGCCGGCAATCTCGCGGCATTCCTTTACCAGTTCCAAATGCTTCTTAAACCACTTGCTTTCCGGATCAAAGCGGAAATCTTCTACTCCTTCCCAGTCCTCAAGGCATTCCTTAAACCATACGGTATCTTCCTTAAAACCGATATCGGAGCCTAAATATGAGGCAAGGGAGCCGGGTCCGAAATCTACATTCAGGTTAGGGAAGCTTTCGGCCAGAAATAAATGGTTTTCGCAGAAATGGCGGTATCTTTTTACGATGCGCTCAGCATTCTGGTACTTATCCTCCATGTCCTTCCACCGTAATTCTTCGGGAAGATTATAATATTTACCCTGACAGATAACGTCCCGGTAACCGCCTTCTGTCGGTTTGTTATCGGACAGATGTTCAATCTCCGGTTTTCTTGCTACCACACACATAAGAGGTCTGCCGGTATTTTTATGCTGCCAGTAATTTATCCATTTTGCCTTGGTTTCTTCCCAGTTCTTTTTATACTTCATAGATATTACTCTCCTGTCTCATTTTTTTCTTTATTATAACTTTACACAATGTCCAAGTCTATACACTTTTCTAATTACTATTTGTACTTTTTTAACAAAGGTGTTATACTATTAATATCTGCTAACTTCTTTTTCAATAAACCAAAGCCTCCAGGACATCAGAAAGAGGTATTAAATCATGCGTCAGCTAAAACTTCAGACTAAATTATTTTTAGCCTATGTTGGACTCGCTATCGTAATTTTGTTAACCTTCAGCATATTTTTTTATAAATATGTATCCAATCAGTTAATCAAACAGGAAATAAATAACCTTACCCAGCAAAATACTTATTTTTTAGAACAGACAGACACTATCATTAATGATATGGATACCGTATCCATTAACATTAATTACAGCAGTCTGGTAAAGGATAAGCTGGATTCTTCTTTTAATCTGGATATCTCACGTAATACCCTGGACAGCCTTGCCAGTTTGTTTGTTACCATCAACGGTGCGGATGTAAAAGTTGACCAGATTAATCTGTACGATATGCAGGGCAACCGGTTAAAAGTCGGACTGAAAACCAATACGGATACGGTTGATTTAAAAGGTCTTCCCTGGTTTTTAGAAGCCCTGGAGTTAGATGGGCAGAAATTAATCAGTCATCCCTATTATACTTCGTCTTTATCAACCTCAGCAAAATATCCTGACTGGTTCCTTTCCGTTTACCGTTCCTACAATAATCAGTATGGCAGGACCGTAGGCGCTGTGGAAACAATGAAACGCTGTAAAAGTATTTTTAAAAATATAACGAATTATAAGAGAAAAAATAAAGATTCCGCCCAGGTTTATATCTATTCCTCCGACAATACCCTGGTCTATCCCTATGATTTGACAGAGGAAGAGCGTACCTCCATACCGGATTATATTTCTTATGTAAAGAATAAGGGAGAAGCCAGATCCATGATCAATCCTGTTACCGAAGAACGGGAATATATGGTATTTAATAACTCCTCCTATAGCGGCTGGACTTACATTGCCGTACAGCCCGAATCCTATATATTAAAGCCGGTTAACAATCTGATTCAGATTCTGCTGCTGTTTGTGTTGATTCTTCTTGAGTTTTCCCTGTTGATTTCCTACTCTTTATCAAGGAGTCTGGTTAAACCCATCAAACACTTAAAGCACATTATACAGCGGCTCCAGATTGATACCCTGGGTGAAGATAAGGGTTCCAATTATCCCGGGACTTATAATGAGGTATCGGAATTATATCTTGCCTTTCAATCCATGAGTGAAAATTTAAAAGTATCCATGAACGAATTAATCGACTCAAGACAGCAGGAATTAAAGTCCCGTACCCTTGCGCTTCAAAGCCAGATAAATCCCCACCTGTATTATAATACCCTTTCCAGTATTATAGTCCTTGCTGAAAACGGACAACCCCAGGAAGTGATCACCATGTGCCGGAATCTGTCACAAATCATGAGATATATTACCGACAGTTCAGCCACCATTGTGGGTATCGGCATGGAAATCGATTATGTCAATAAATACCTGTACTGTATGAAAGTACGCTATCAATCCAGCCTAAGTTATACCGTTGATATTGAAGACGCCTTATTAGAATACCGGGTACCCAAACTGATCATACAACCCCTGGTGGAAAATGCCGTTAAATACGGTACCAACTGCATTCCTCCCTGGCACCTGTCTATTACCGGCCGTATCTATGAAGACCGCTGGCAGATAGATATCGTTGATTCGGGAACCGGTTTTACCCCTGAGGATCTGGAGGCCATCCGGGAACGGATCAATGAGGCTGACAGCCATTCCGGTATGCCGGAGATGCAGATCAACGGCTTAGGTATGGTTAATGTATATATGCGCTGGAAATTGTTTTGCGGCGATACTATGATATTTTCCTACGGCAATACAAAAGAAGGCAATGGAATTGTATCCATCGGACAGCAATTATCACAGTCGAAAGAGATAGAATAATGTGTATAGTCTCGCAAAAACATGCGAGCCATTAGAAGAATACCAAAAGATTGATGCATGGGTGTTTGGTTGAGATACAGGATCAGCCGGATTTGAATGCCGTTTAAAGAGGCAGATGGAGGTAATATGAAATACACCGTAGTAATTGCTGAAGATGAGGAATTATTACTTCATAATCTAGTTAAAAAAGTAGAAACAACAGAAACTGACTTTGTAGTTGCGGGTACGGCGCAAACCGGTATCCAGGCATATGAGCTGGTAAAAAAACTGCATCCCGATCTGGTGATTACCGATATCAGGATGCCTGTTATGGATGGAATCGCCCTGATTAAAAAAGTTCAGGAAAATTATCCGTTAACGGATTTTATTATAACCAGCGGGTATTCCGACTTTGAATACACCAAAAGTGCCATACAGCTTAAGGTAACGGAATATCTGCTGAAACCTGTGGACCCGGATGAACTTAAAGCTGCCTTACAGCAGCTTGGTAATAAATATAAGATGCAGCAAAGCTCCTTTGAAGACATTTTTAATCCATCTACAACCCGTAATTCTCCGGCACAGATTGCCGGTATATTAAAGGATTATATCGCAACAAATTACTGTCTGGATATTAATCTGAACCTGATTGCAGGCAGTATGAATTACAGTTCCAGTTATCTGACCAAGATTTTTTATAAACAATATAACTGCAGTCCGTCCAAATATCTGATATCCCTGCGTATGCAGAAAGCCCAGCAGATTCTCTTGCATAATCCCGAGCTTTCCATCCGCCAGGTAGGTGAAAGTGTCGGTTATCATGACCAGGGGTATTTTAGCAGGATATTTAAGAAACAGGTCGGCAGCAGTCCGCTGGAATACCGGGAGAAAGATTAGGGTTATAAATATGTAAGGGGGCTGCTGCAACATAATAAATTTCCGAGACCTGGCCTAAAAGGTTTTTGAAATACACTCTCGTGTTTAGTTTGAGTTTATAGAAAGAAGAAGGACTATGTTATCATTTTCAGAAAAACATAGTCCATTCTTTTAGACATACGAAAGATTTATGATTGTTTTCATGCAGTTGATTTGATGCTTTGATCAAATCTTTGGTTCCGAAAAGAAAAGCAGCTTATTTCACTTATCAAAATTAAAGCTTCAGCACTATTTAGATTATCGAGTATTGGACAGCCACATTCATCCATAACTGAGGATACCATTGCATAATATTCCAAATGCCGACACCGTATAAATTAAACTCAGGTGCTAGTTTTAAAAAAACTTCATAACTACGGGCATCCCAGAAACGTACAAGATATTCATCTCCTGAATAGTAATAAAAAGAGACTGAATTAGTTAAAGGGTCATAAATAATCTGTGCATCATACTGTGCCGCCAGCTCAAGGGCGGCCTTATAACTGATGGCCCTGCCCTGTGAAGAACCTGGAATAAAGGGTAATTGATAGATATAGCCCTGCATTGGCAAACCAAAAGACACCATATCAGACGGTACCCTTTGGGTAAAATCCTCTATAATTCTCCGGTAATTTTCTGTGCAAAGAGTTCCAAGAGACAATCTATTAGAGTATCCGAATTCATACACAATCAGAGTAATTCCTGACAGACCGCCTGTCATAAACTTGTAATCGAAACCAAAGATCGGATTTTCAAACGTATCCATAACCTTATAACCTGCCGAAGTAATACATTTAAGCATTTTTGTAGCATGTCTGCGATAATTTTCACGGTATCTGGGGTGAATATAAGGTGTATGAAAGCTCACTCCGCTATATCCCTTGGTTTCCAATTTATGAAGTATTTGACTGATAAACCTGTCTTCAATTGTTATGTCAGATATAATGGAGTCAACCACCGCCATCTCCTCTTCATTGTTATTATTATGGGAAGCCGGAATAATCATCATTATAGGTTCTGTTCCATATGATTTTGCAAGTTTTATTATATCTTCATCTGCCAAATTGTTTAGATCACCTGTGGCAGTAACCGTATAACTATATACAGTGAGATAAGTCAGATAGGGTAAAGTCATTTGCAGTGTTTTTGTATCAATAAAGGGATATGCAAAGCCATTAGTAGCGATTGCAGGCCCTTTTTGCCCGCAAAACCTAATAACTATTTCATCTCCCAAATATAGGGACTGGTTATCCGACAATTCCGGATTATACCTAAGAAGTTCTATTACGGTCGTACCAAAGGAATCTGCAATCTGTACTAAGGTATCCCCCTCCTTAACAGTATAAGTAACTTCGGGTAAAAGTATAATAAGGGCTTCACCTGTTACCAATGAGTCTTTTTCCGTCAAGTTATTATAAATTTTCAATTTCTTAGCAGATACACCATAATTATCTGCAATGGAGAGGATGGTCTCTCCAGGTTCTACCACATGAATAATCATTACTGCCCTCGAACGGTTTTGCTTCATTATATGTGTTTTATCGAAGGAGGTTTCTTATTAAGTAAATTATGGACAAACCCTGGTTGGATTTGAAGAACAATGATAAAAGACGGAATCCCTTTTTAATTTTATATAACTTACAAGTTTATAGATATTTCTTCACCCAGATACTTTATTTCTTTTGTTATCTCATCCGCCTTAATGATAAAGGTTCTGATCTCCTCCACACCACAAAAGGAGCCGCAGCGCTTTCCGATTGTCAGTTTACGGCTGTTATTCTCCCACTTTAATTCAATGGTCGTGTAAGCGCCATTTTCATAATTGTAGTTGTTTCCTTCATCCTCATATAATACAAAGCTGCCGTCCGCTCCCGGATATACCACCAGTTCCAGAGGCCAGCCGTTTTTCTCATCTGCATACTGCAGTCCCTGGGTCATAGGAAGAATGGAACCGGCTTTTACAAAGAGAGGGATAAGGTCAATGGGAGTTTCTATAGTAACGGTCTGTCCGCCGGTATAGAAATTACCGGTCCAGTAATCATACCAGCAGGCTTCCTCCGGCAGATAACAGTCTTTCGTTTTGTCTCGATAGATTACGGTGTTATTTGCCTCATAATACATGGGTTCTGTTACCGCATATACCAGGAGGGAAGAGCCAAACAGAAAACCGTCTTTTATTTCCGCAGCTTTTTTATCCTCCATAAAATCAAAGAGGAGGCTCCGCATAATGGTAGCGCTCTGTAAACGAACAGCACCTGCCAGGGAATAAATATAAGGCATTAGCTGATACCTTAAGCGGATAAATTTTTCAATGGCATCATAAAACAAATCGCCCTTCTTACCGAAATTCCAGATTTCTCTTGGCGTATCCGTACCGTGGGATCGAAACATAGGAAGAAAAGTGCCCATTTCCAGCCACCTTACATACAGCTCACAGTAACCGGCATCCTCAACACCTTCGTTATATTGTCCCTGCCAGAACCATTTGGGAGTGGGATCGGTATTGCAGCCGCACCCGCGGTTCTGCCATTTATCACCTACGGTAAAGAAGGCACCGATATCCAAGGTCCAGTAAGGATACCCGCTTAAGCCAACATTTAATCCTTCTATAATTTGCTTCTTTAAACTGTCCCAGGAGGCATAGGTATCCCCGGACCAAAGCATGGCACCATATTTCTGACCGGAGGCATATCCGGACCGGGTTAAGTTTAAGACACGGATATCCGTTGTTTCTTCTTTTTGATTCTCATAAATGCCCTGGGCATGCACCAGTGCATACAGATTTGCCTTTGCCGGGTCAAGATATTTTTTATGTTCGGCACCTACGAGCCAAAAACGCTCCCAAGGCTCTTTTTTTACTTCTCCGCCCCAGTCAGGGCCGCTGAAAGGCTCTGTGGAATCACACCACCAGGCGTCAAACCCTTCGTTAAACAGCTCCTCTTTGGCCTGTTTCCAGTACATTTTACGAGCCTCTGCCGAAAAGGCATCATAGGTGGCATAATCATTTAAAAGATAACCGGCATCCGAAAATTCCGTATGATTCTTTCCTCCGGCATTCATATTCGGCCATACGGATACCATGGCGTGGGCATGGAGTCCGCGAATCTGATCCATGCAATCTTTCAGGTTGCCATAACGTGTCCGGTCTACCAGTTTTTCACCCCAATTACCAGGTTCCCAGCTGTTCCAGTCCTGTACCACACAGTCAATGGGTACGTCTAATTCACGGTACTTTCTGATGACCTCCACAAGTTCCTCAGCCGTATAATACTGCTCCTTGGATTGAATATAGCCATAGGCCCATTTGGGCAGCATAGCGGCGGCTCCGGTGAGATATCGAAAGCCCGCAATGATGTCATCGGGTTTCTTTCCTGCTACAAAATAATAATCAAGCTGATCAACGGTATCCAGGAAAAGATAGGAACCGTTTTCATCATCATTAAAGGTCATTAACGAACCGCAGTCTACCAGAATGCCATAACCCTTTGTAGAAAGAAACATAGGCATGGGTATTCTCATATTATGCTGATAAAGATACTGGCTGTGCCTGCGGTAATTATAAATACCTTCCTCCGCCTGCCCGAGCCCGTAGATGCCTTCCTCTTCCTTCCAGTTAAAACTTAATTTACCCCGGTAAGCACGTCTTTCTGCCACCGGCCTTAAGTTCTGAACGAAATTTCGTTCTCCATCCACGGTTTTCACTCTGTTTATAACTGGTTTTTCATCTCCGGTCGTATACCGGATAACATCAATTTCAGATAAGCTTTTTCCGGCTTCCTCCAGATAAAGCTCATTTGTGTTTTTATCTTTCCAGCTTATTCTGCCTGTATTGGTACTGATAGTAATATCCAGCTTATCCGTAGCTACACAAACCTGCTCATCTTCTTCTGAGACAGTAAAAGGAACAGGAGCTTCACTCTTTTTGCTTATTATGAAGGAATCCTGCTTATAATCCTGACTTTTTGTATAGATACACCGTATAATAGAGGCCGTTACCGGTTCCAGACGCATCCGGGCATCCCCCAATACAAAATCGATCCCTTTTTCACTGACGAAAAATTGCATACACGTCTTCTCCTTTTGTTTCGTAGATTATCATGAAATAAATTACATTTCACACATTCCCATTGATAATCTAATACTATCAGTTCGGATACTTTACGTCTATGCAATTTCCAGCCCGTATTTTGCATTTATTTTACTCATCCCGGTCTTTTCTTTTCTGCCGGGGTGAGATGCCGGTCTGCTTTTTAAACAGCCGGTAAAAATTTGACATGTTATAAAAGCCACATCTGGCTGCAATTTCTTTGCTTCCCAGTGAGGTGTTTTTCATTAATTCTTTTGCCTTTTGCAGTCTTAACCGAACCAGATATTCACTGAAGCCGATATTAGTTACTCTTCTGAAATAAGTGGAGAAGTAGTTCGGGCTCATATGTACGGATTCTGCCACCTCATTTAATGTTATTCTTTCACAATAATGCTGTGCCATATAATCAAAGGCATCCTGGAGCCGTTTCATCTCAAGTTTTTTCTGTTTTAATTCTTCACCGGATTTGGTTTCATCCTGGGAATAGCGGGTTTAAAGTGTAAGGATGCGCAGAACATTGGCTTTTATCATAAGCCGGTAACCTGTGTTTCTGCTTTTCCATTCCTGGTGGATTTCTGTAATCATCTTACTAATTTCGATTGTAATATTATCTTCCTTCTCAATTTTGTTTCTGAAATTACTGCCTCGTTCGATAAAAGGCCGCAGATAGTCCAAATCAAATAAACTTGTCCGTTCAGCTACGAATTCAGGGGAAAATACCATAACCAGTGCAAGCATGTCCTCATCGCGTACACTCCATCCATGGGGCTCCACATTATTGAATATGATAATATCCCCCTGGGTAACATCATACTTCTGGCCATTGACATAGTAATTGCCGGACCCTTTATGGATATAGGTTATCTCAAAAAAACTGTGCCAATGGAAGGAATCCTCACAATTATCCGCTTTTTTTAAAACCTGTTCACTGATACCAAACGGGTATTCTGCATTTAACTCCATATTATCTTTTACAATAATCATAAGCCACTCCTTCCCTGCAGCTGCCGCCGTGATCTAACTAAATCTTCTCCTGATCTTTTAAAAATTTTTATTCCTCTTCTCCAAAAAACATATATTTCATATAAAAATCATTAAATGCAATGTCATTTGCCAGATTAATTTCAGAAGTGGCGGCTACAATCTCCAAAATAGAGGCAACGGAATCCGTCTCTGTTATATACTTAACAGCTCCTCCTAAAGAACTGTTTCCTACCGCTTCAATCCGTCCTCTGAACTCCTCCGGCAGCATACCTATTGCAATTGCTTTATCCTGGTCCATCTTAAAACCAAAACCGCCGGCTAAATATACCTTGTTTATTTGCCCATAATTAACACCATAGCGGAGCAGCAAGGTCTCAACACCCGCCCGGATGGCGGATTTGGCTAACTGAAGCTCACGGACATCCTTCTGGGTAAAGACGATATTTTCCCCTGCCAAAGTTTTCGCTAACGGAAAACCGTCATCAAAATAATCCTCCGACATTAGCCCCGTATCATCAATTATTTTTTCCTTCACCAGTTCCGCGGCAGTCTCGATGACCCCGGTTCCGCAGATTCCAATTGGGTTCTTATCACCGATGGTCCGTATGTTTACCTGCTTATCTATAATGTCCACATTGCAGACTGCTCCTTGAATACTGCCGGTCCCCCAGGTTATATTACCCCCTTCAAAAGCCGGGCCTGCAGCAGTGGAGGTAGTAAGAATCTTATTCCGTCCTCCGATTCCCATCTCACCGTTAGTACCCAGATCCACCAGCAGATTAATTTTATCTGATTCGTGGAACCCGCAAAAATATAAACCGGAGGTAATATCAGCACCGATATAAGTGGAGATACCAGGTAATAAGGTAATAGGGCAATCCATCCCAGCTTTGTCTTCAAATACTTCCTGGAAGGAACGTCTTAACAGGCTGATATCAACAGGGTGGAAAGGATATATTCCCAGTCCGCTGCAGTCATATCCCATTAACAAATGTCCCATGGTGGTATTTCCGGCTATTACTATTTCTTGTATTTCCTTCTGTTTAAGTCCGTTCTGTTTTAAAAGCTGCTCAATCCCTGTTAATAAATCCTCTTGGATACACTTTCTTAATTCTTTAGCCTTGCCATTCATGGAAGCCTGCATTCTGGATATAACGTCTGCACCAAAAGCGCGCTGCCGGTTTACGGCTGTATAGGTATCAATAACCTGTTTTCCTTTATTTCCGACTAGAGTTAAGGCAAGGGTGGTGGTTCCAATATCTATGGCTATGGAATAGACCTCTTCCTTTGTATTCTCTCTGTTTTGAGGTTTTGCCGTAAAGCCTGAGAGAACTTCAAAATCCGTTTCTTTTTTTTGCAGAACCTGTACTTTACAGGAAACAGCAGGCTGTGCTTTGCAGGCCAGCCTCCAGCCTTCTGCCAGTTCCTTTGCTTTGAAATATTTATTATCTGCAGGAGTCACGGCTAATTCTCCCTCCAGCAGCCGGATCTTGCATTTTCCGCAGGTACCGTTGCCTCCGCACACCGCACTAATATAGATACCGCCCCGTATCATTGTCTCCAGCAGGGTTTCCCCTGTTCTATATTCCAGAATCTTTTCCTCCTCCATGGTAACCACCGTTACTGTTATAACGGATTCCGCCGGAAGAACTGTTCTTACGGTACAATTTACATTTTCACACTCCCTGCAGTCATGATCCAGTCGGAAGATTTGCCGGTTTCTCGTAAGGGCAAATACCTGGCAGTTTGATTTGACCGGATCAAACATATATCCGGAAGTAATGGAAAGTCCCAGGTGTTCCTTCGCATTCACTGCTTCATAAGCCACTTTCTGCGCTTCCATAGGAATATTTAAGGGTGCCTCATAACGATGACTGACTCCGAACCCTCGTTTGCCGCATTCTGCCTTTATCCAGTCTTTTAAATCCTCTTCCATTCCAAAAAGACATGAATCAGCCATGGCATCCACCAGCATCCCTTTCAGATATTCATCCTCTGAAAAAAACTTTCCGGATAACTCGCCTATCTTCCCTCCCACGGTGGTTATGGAATAAAGCACCGGACTTTGTGGCGGCAGAACAGCTGCATAGGCCTCTTTTATGTCAGTAAAACATATAACGGCTTTGGGCCGTATCCAGTCTAATACAACGGGTTTTAATTCTTCGTATTCTTCCAGCACCTCATTGTAGATAGGATTGTCTTCGTAGCATTGAATCAATCTTAATACGGCTTTGGGGTCCAGTTCTATATGAAAATTGTCCTTTATTAAAATCTCGCTCATTCAAACTCCTTATACAAAAAGTATCACAGTTAATTACTTCTGCTTTATTAATCACTTTTGATCTTTCAAAACCTGACTTTTTATAGAATATAAAACATATTCTTGAACTGATTGCTACAAACGGAAATCACATGCAGGCTTGCTATGCTAAGACGTCAGCTTTAGCCTCATACTTTCATTATATCATAATTATATTATAATACCTATTCCTATTCACTAAAGAATCCATGGCTGCTTGTGCATACCTGCAAGGTTTAGGAGCAGGGTTTCATCCGGATCAAAACTGTAAACCTGGTGACCAGTTTTAGAAAGGGATACCGGTATACAGCAGTCAGCAGTTTTATCAGGTCTGTGTTGGTATCTTTCAGGGTTCGGCTTGCATTTTATTTATCTTTGCTATATACTTAAGTTTACTACCCGGGATTTTATATATAATTGATACGATTTTGAAATTGGAAAGGATGGCTATTATGGAATTTGCTGATATTTTAAACGTAAACCTGCAGACTTATGCAAATGCAACAAATATTACCCTATCCGTTCTTGATAAGGAGGGTACCCAGACTTCCCTTTTCGGACAGACTTATCAGTATTGTTCCTTATTTGAGGAAGCTACCGGAAAGTACTGTCCCTGTTCCAAAAAACACCAGGATTCCTGCCTGCAATCCCTGAATCTTGGAGAATCGTATATTTATCTGTGTCCCGGCGGGCTTATTCATTTTACTGTACCTATTGTAAAAGAAAATTCTTATCAGGGAAGTGTACTGGCCGGCCCTATTGCATTGGATTATCCGGATATTACCCTGGTTGACGGTATTATCCAGAAATTTAATATCAGTCTGGATTACCGCCGGAAGATGTATACTGCTCTGACAGCCATTCCTTTAATTGAACCATTTCAGGCAAGGCATTTAAGTAAATTGCTGTTTTTGCTGGTTACCAATTTAATAACCGGAGAAGCGGAACGCACGAAAAAACTAAGTGAGAAAGCCTTTCAGCAGGCAAAAATCGGTGAATATATACAGTTAACAAAGGGTGATAAACCGGATTCCCCTACGCAATATGCCATGGAAAAGAGTCTTATCCATGATGTATTGGCCGGAAATTCTAAGGGTGCAAAAGCAACTTTAAATGAAATGCTGGGGCAGATTTATTTTACCTCCGGCAATAATATAGAAATCATAAAGGTTCGTACCATCGAGCTGGTTGCCTTATTATCCAGGGCCACCTATGAAGCAGGCTCCAACGAGAGCTCCGTTTACCATATGACGGAATCCTTTATGATGGAATTAACCAATGTCAAGAATATAACCGACCTATCCTATGTTTTAATGGAAACGCTGGAGCAGTTTACCAATATGGCATTTTCCAACACCACGAATAATCATCATTCCGTTATCCGAAAAAGTATAGATTTTATCAATGACCATTATAATCAGAATATAACCCTGGAACTGGCTGCGGAACAGGTAGGATTAAATCCCGCTTATTTTTCTACCCTGTTTAAAAAGGAAACCGGAATAAACTTTTCCAATTATCTGATGAATTTAAAAATTGAAAATGCCAAGCTTCTGCTTAAAAACTCCAATTTGTCCCTGATTAATATAGCGGTTGAAATCGGCTTTGATAACCAGAGCTACTTTTCTAACGTATTTAAAAAGGCAACGGGCATGACTCCAAAGCAGTACCGGCAGACTTTATAATAAAGCCGCTTCCTGCCGGTGGTAAGCTCCCAGGTTAGAAGATCTGCTGCAGTTCTTCTGTTTTAAGCTTTCTTCCGATGAGACAAATTTCAGAACGCACAGAATTATTTTTTGGGTCAGTCAACCGCTTTATAACGGTTTCACCCGGGACGTATTCTACAGAATAGAAACCATACTCTGAATCAGAACAAATGCCTTTTAATCGGTGAACCTCGCCGTATTTCTGATCTTCGATACAGGTGATCAGTCCTTTAATCTGTTCCAGATTTATATATGCATCTCTCACTATTTCATAGCTTTCAAAATCATTGGCATGGTTGATCCTAAGGCGGATAGGCTGCTTTGTTAATGGAATCAGATTTTTTAATTCTATCTGATTTTTTAGTTCCATCTGGTCTTTAAGTTCTATCTGGTCTTTTCGTTCCATCCGGTCTTTCAATTCCATCTGCTTTAATAAATCATCCGGTGAGAGACTGTTCCAGGACTTAGCAGTGATAAGGCAGCGGGGATTTATTTTATAGATATCGGTTATGACACTTTGTATTTTCTCCTCTTCCATTTCTTCGGTTTTACTTAAAAATATAACCTCACTTGCCCGTATCTGATCTTCAAAAAATTCTTTTGATATTAAGGTTCTTAAGTAATAATTTTTTGCATCCGTTATGGTTATAATATGGTCAATTTCACATAAATCCGTCAGTTCCTCTTCTTGCAGGAGTTTCTTTATTTCCGTCAGTTTAGCGATACCGGTGGGCTCCACAAGAATACGGTCAGGAGCATATTCGTTTATAATTTCTAAGATACCGGACGGTAATTCTCTTGAACTGCTGCAGCAGATACATCCCGCCTGTATGGGTTTAACCGTCAGTCCTTCCCTTTTAAGCGTTTCCTGATCTATGTTGATTCTGCCAAATTCATTTTCCAAAATCACAATGGTTTCACCGGGAAAGACACCATCCATCAACTTTTTGATAAAGGTGGTTTTGCCCGCTCCCAAAAAACCGGATATGATATCGATTTTAATTTTTTTCATAACAACCCCCTTAATCAAAATCCAAAACGAATTGATTCCTGTTATTTATATCCAGCTCCTGTAATAGACACCCCTGGAACCAAATCCATGAAACATTCTTTATAAAATAACCGGGTATCCCATTGTGATTATGTGATTACCCGGTTATTTTTTATATTCATATTAAATTAACCGCATGATTATCAAGATGGGGTTACGCTTTCACCCTGCAGGTGTATAGACTTTAAGTGCGGACTGGAATACTATCTTAGATTCCATATTCCGCCGGATTGTATTTGGCGGTATCCACTTCTTTTTTCATTTCCGCTATAAAAGCTTCTTCATCTTCCGGTATTTCTTCTATCTGTGATTCCAGAATGTCAAGCCAGTTTAATTCTCTTTCTTCCAGCACAAGTTCTTTGTTTTTTACCGCTTTTTGTAATATTTCAAGAGTCAGTTTTGCCGTATTTAAGGTACGTGTAAACGGGTCCTGGGATTTTACGATTTCATTGCCGATTTCAAAAGCAATCTCCGGTCTTAAAATATAAGCCTGGGGATCTAAATAACAATCGGATTCTACAAGGAAATCCCTCATTAGCTTAGCCTGTCCTTTACTTGCTGCGGTATTCATAAGACGGCAGTCATAGATTAACTGTTCGGTGGATACAACCGGTGCAAAACCACTAAGGAGTTTTACCTGCTGTACCGATTCATTGCTCCACAGATCCGCAACAGATGCCGCTATATTACCGATGGGACTAAAGTGTGCACAAGACGCGCTCTTACCTTCCAACGCGATAGGCGTACCCGTAATCGCTTTTAAATAAACATTTTCATATGCACAGTCTTTGCCGGGGCCAACCGCACCATTTTCAATTGCAATCAGTGCCCTGGGGGTGGTAATGGTCCTCATAACCGTGGCATATACTTTAGGAATAAAGCCCTGCTCTGCAAGAACCATGGAGGTATTGGCAAAGCCACAGGCTGAATCCCCTCCGGATATGGCATTGTTAGCTTTGGCAATATCGGAAATATTGGTCCAGAGCCATTTCATATCTCTGGAAGCCAGACAGCCCAGCGCAAAAATAGAAGTTCTCAGATCTGCATTCACGATGGCTTCGTCATTAACTTCCTTTCCACCGGTGGATTCAATGGCTAAGAAATCTGCACCATCTTTTGCGGCTCCTTCAAAGGTTCTAACCATTGCTTCCCAGTACTTTCCGCTTCTCATAACAGGGGGGCGGCTCATTTCCCTAAGGTCGTTGGGGGTCATTCTCATAGCACTTTTCAAACCATATTTTGCTTCATATTCAAACATGGTATCCCGAAGCAGCTTATGAATTTCAATTCCCCATTCCGGATGTTCCGTCATATCCGGCAGGGTTTCAAATTCTACAACAAGCCCGGGTGCATGTAATTCATGGGCTTTTTTTAAGACACCGTCAATAATATCCTTATAAATACGTAGTACTTCAGGCATTGTTTCCTGTCTGATATTCATGGGAGGCAGGGTAAAATTAACTTCCGGATAGATCAGGCCTCCTCCGATTACTAATCCGTTTTTGGTTGTTACGGGATTCGGACAGGAACCGTAAATAAAATCATCCACGGAATTATAGGCCAATTTTGTAAATTGTCTGCTCATGCTGTTATCCTCCAATTAAGTTAATTTCTCGACGATAAGAATTCTTTTGCCGATTCTGCCGCATCACTGGCGTTGGATGTATATACATCTGCACCGACGGAATCCGCAAATGCCTGGTTAACCGGTGCTCCACCGATCATAATTCGGTACTTGTCCCTGACGCCTGCTTTTTCAAATTCACGGATAACATCACCGATAGCCGGCATGGTTGTGGTCAGCAGCGCAGAAATGCAGACAATATCCGCACCTACTTCTTCTGCTTTCTCAACAAATGCGATATCCGGTACATCGATACCCAGATCATAGATGGTCGCTCCCATACCTTTCATCATCATGGCTACTAAGTTTTTACCAATGTCATGTAAATCACCTTTTACGGTTCCGATAACAATTTTACCGATGGGTTTTACTCCGGTTGCGGTAAGCAGCGGTTCAAGTATTGATAAACCCGCCGACATGGCTCTTGCGGCTACCAGCATTTCCGGAACATAAATTTTATTATTTTTAAAGTTTTCGCCTACAATCCCCATAGCGCTTATAAGGCCTTCATTTAATATTTTTTCAATGGAAATTCCTTCTTCTACACCCTGGTTAACCAGTTCTTTTACCTGCTTTGCTTTCCCCTTTTGTACAGCCAGTGATAATTCTTCAAAGTCCATAAAATACCTCCTAAAGTAAAGTCTTTCATTCAGTTGATGATATAAGTATAACGTCTTCCTGGTTAGAAGTATTTCATTCTTTTTGTAATTTTTATAATATTTTTGGAACTTGCATTTGGATAATTGTCGTTTTTTTGGTGTTTAAAAGTGAAATTATATAATATCTGAATATATCAATAATATTTATTAATATTTTCAGATATTGCATAAGACCTCATATACAAATAACCTGTTAAAATGAACCATCATATTGGACGTAAAGTGATTTTTCAATTAATAATGAACGTAAGATGAATCAAAATAAGATGCGGCAATACCTTAGCTTCCTGCCCGGACAGGGGACAACTGCTCCATTCCCCTGGCAGCTGCCATTCGTCCGGTCACAAAAAGTTTCAGTTATTTCCACACCTCTTAAAATCAATGCATTAACCAGATATCTACCATTTTTTCTATACAGTACTTAAAGTCAATGTGTTCAATATCCGATTTTGCTTTGATTGGTATTTCTTTTACAAAATCCTTGCCGACATAGTATTTTGCGCTTCCTACAACCGTATCGGCTTTGACCGGTGCCTCAATGGCAGTCGGTACTTTGTAAACTACATTGACTTTTTCCTTATTACCCATCAATACGGTAATATCACCCTCATAATAAAGCTCCACATAGTTATTCTTTCCGTCTTTTACAAAGACAGGATCAAAAACTTTATCGGCATTAAAGATTTGTTTCAGCTCAAAATTATCCATACCATAATCCATTAACTCCACCGTATCGGACCATTTATAACTTTTGTGGGGAGGCCAGCCGCAGCCCAGGACGGAAGAAACAAAGGTTTTATTATCTTTTTGCACCGCACCTACAAAACAGTATCCGGCTTTGCCGGTAAAACCGGTTTTTACACCAATAGCACCGTTATACATATATAAGAACCGGTCTTTGTTGCTGACCGAAAAAGCTCTCCCATTTTTCTGTTCTTTAAAATTCCAGGAAGAGGTATTGGTTATCTTAATAAATTCCGGATTTTTAATGGCATAACTGGCAATGATAGCTAATTCTACAGCTGTAGTATAATGGCCGGTGGCATCCAGGCCGTTAGGAGTAACAAAATTGGTATGTTCACAGCCCAGCTCCTTGGCCTTTTTGTTCATCATGGAGGCGAAGCCTTCCACGGAGCCCCCCACGTGTTCAGCTATGGCTACGGCTACATCATTATGTGATTCCAGCATTAACGAATATAATAAATCATTTAATATGTACTGCTCCCCTTCCCGGATATTTAACTGTACATCCGGCATGGTAGAAGCATATTTGGAAACGGTTACTATATCATCCAGTTTGGCATTTTCCAGTGCAACTATGCAGGTCATGATTTTCGTGGTACTTGCCATGGGCATTTCCTCATAGCCGTTTTTTTCATATAAAACACGCCCACTATCAGCATCCACCAAGGCCGCCGACTGGGCGTATAGCTGCATACTTTCATTATCAGCAGAATCCGCTGTCCCCTCCGTATTTTGTTCCTGCTGTTTTACTTCCTGCTCTTTCTGGTTTTCCGATATTCCGTTATCCTTTGAGAAATTCGCATTTTCTGCTTTTAGTTTATCTGCAATGCCTTCATAATAAGTTATTGATGTAAAGTAAAGAACAATTAAGCAAGCTATGATGCCTATTATTTTCTTTTTCAATTCCCATCATCCTACCAATATACTTACTATTTATTTTATTGGAAAGCACAAATAATATGCTTATAAAATCATATTTTCCTGTTGGTAAACTTTAATTACCGCTGTCTGATTCATGGCGCTCTGCTTAATAAATGGGACTCTGTTAGTTTTGGCATTAAATATCTCCGGCCGTATTGCCGGCCAGTATTCTTATCTTATAAAATCCTGGTATTTAGCTCCCCGCAGAAATTAGTCTGGAGTATTTTAATAATGTCCTTATAGTTGTCGGTATGGCTCAAAATCCAGATAAGTTTTGTGTAAACTGCTTCCGTCGTCATATCATATGCAGAGATCATACCGATTTTATTGGCTTTCATTCCTACTTCATAGGTATCTAAATTTACACCGTCATAAACACACTGGGTTGCCATAATAATGGGAATCTGCTTTTTAATCAATGCTTCCAGTTTTTCCATCAATTCTGAATTGGCAACCGGCATACCTCCTAAGCCATAACCTTCAATAATGACACCCTGGTAGTTCTCTGACTGTATGTAATCGATAATTCCGGCATCGATACCCGGTACCATTTTTAGAACAAATATTTTAGAAATACCGCCGTATGACTTATCCTGTTTCGGAAAATAGTCTGTCTGCGACTCATTCTCTTTGATTCGTTTATATTCTGACGTTATAAATAAATGATTATCCTTAAGCACACCTACATAAGGATAATTGCAGCTGATATAAGCATCCATATTCAGGGAGCTTCTCTTATAGGCTCTTGTGCCGTTCATAATTTTATCATGGAAAACGACAAAAACTCCGGAGAGTCTCTCGTCGCCGGCGGTTATGACTGCATGGACCAAATTGTTCACGCCGTCACTTCCCTCATATACAATGGGTAACTGGGAACCGGTTAATACAATTGATTTTTCGATACCAAGGAAGAGATAGGATAACATAGCCGCACTGTAAGACATGGTATCCGTACCATGTAAAATAACAATACCGTCATAATTATTAATTTGTTTCCTTATGGAATCTTCTACGATATACCAGTCACTGGGCAGGATGTTGCTGCTGTCCTTATTAAAAATAGGCTCAATGGTTACATCATAATCACCTGCCAGACTGTAAATCTTCTCATATAAAATTTGAATTATATTCTCATTATCCGGTTTTAACCCGTCAGAAGTCTGCAGGCTGGCTATGGTACCGCCTGTTGTAAGAACCAGTATCCGTTTCAATTTTCTTCCTCCAGTCAAAGAAATCGTTCCTTAAAAATTTATGTTTTCCCTATTATATGTCATGTTAAAAATATTTGCAACGTTAATTCCTGCCTGCTGTTATATTACTGGTCTCTGAGCTTCCATTCTTATTGCAGTCTGCATGGCCTTAAATAATTCAAAAGAATTGCATAAGCATTTCATAATTAATTCTTAATACTTTATAAGAGTAACTTAAAAACAACTCTGTATTTATCTGGTATAATCATTACTGAACTTTATAATAATAAGATTGGTTGTTTCTATTTTAAACGGCAGCGTAACACAACAGGAATTAACTTCTTAATAATAGGAGTTTTTAATCTTATTTTATAATCTTAATATTAAAAGTATAAAAAAACTGAGTATGCAATTAGCTGAGTGAAGGAAATTCAGAAAAGAAAGGTGCCACAATATACTTCTTCACTCTTCCATGTGGCAGTATCGCAGGCAGTTTATGCGAATACAATTGGTAAGAAATATGAATAAGAAAAAAATAGCGGTTTTATTTGGTGGATGTTCTACGGAATACGAAGTCTCTCTGCAGTCAGCTTACGCCGTAATCACACACCTGAACCAGGAATTATATCAAATCATAATGTTAGGAATAACAAAGGACGGCAAGTGGCTGAGATATCGGGGTGAAACGGAGAAAATATTAAATAACACCTGGTTTACCGATGAAAACTGTACAAAAGCACTGCTTTCACCGGACCGGAGCGACCATGGAATCCTGGAGTTCCAGGGTATAAACACAATAATTACAAGGCTGGATGCTGTCTTTCCCGTATTACATGGTAAAAACGGTGAGGACGGAACTGTACAGGGCCTAATCGAACTGGCCGGTATTCCTGTTATCGGCTGCGGTACCTTAAGTTCCGCCCTGTGTATGGACAAGGATTATGCACATAAAATCGTTTCTCTGATTGGGATTAAAACACCTCCCTCTGTTGTAATAAAGAAAGCAAACAGTAAGGAAGCGTTGTCAGCTCAAACAAAGGATTTAAAATATCCGGTTTTTGTAAAACCCGTTAAATCCGGTTCTTCTTTTGGCATAACGAAGGTTTTTGACCCCGCACAGCTTGCAAAAGCCGTGAATTCAGCGTTTACCCACGATGACAAAGTGGTTGTGGAAGAAAATATCGAAGGATTTGAAGTAGGCTGCGCCGTACTGGGAACGCAAAATCCAATTATCGGAGAGGTGGACGAGATTGAACTGACACAGGGCTTTTTTGACTATACTGAAAAATATACTCTGCAATCCTCCAGTATTCATATGCCGGCAAGAATCGGCAAAGAAACCGCTGACCGGATTAAGAAAACTGCCCTTGCCATATACGGTGAATTAGGCTGCAGCGGCTTTGCCAGAGTGGACATGTTTCTGACTCCGGAAGGTGAAATTGTATTTAATGAAGTTAATACCATACCGGGTTTTACCTCCCACAGCAGATACCCTAATATGTTAAAGGGGATCGGCCTGAATTATGAAGATATTCTTAACACACTTATAAACCAGTCATTGGAATCTTAGATTGTAATGATCATGAAACGACGATACAACAGCTGAAAAGCTATCATGGCGTATAAAGGGAGTAGCACTGTTAATATCAGATTTAGAAAGGTAAGTCATATTACTTTATACCCAGTGATTTGACCGGTACTAATATGAGAACATTAAATATAAATTTAGCCAATATCTACTGCGGCAGCCTGATCCTTGTAAACAGTGAACAACCTATTTCAGGAAGAAACAATAACTATGGGGCTTCTCTGGTTTCAGTGGGAACCGATTATCCGGAGATTCTTCTGGATTACGTTGCCGCCAAAGAGTTATCCCAGGTATTAAATGATTTAAATGCCAATGGCAGCATTATTCCTGTCAGCGGATACCGGACAATGGAGGAACAAAAACAGATCTATGCGGATTCCCTGAGAGAAAACGGTATCGATTTTACAAAAAGGTACGTTGCGCTTCCTGACCGGAGCGAACACCAGACAGGATTGGCCATAGACCTGTCTGAAAATAAACGGGAAATAGATTTCATACGTCCACATTTCCCTTATACGGGTTTATGTATGCAATTTAGAAAAAAAGCCCTTCGTTACGGCTTTATTGAACGTTACCCCAAAGGGAAAGAAGATATAACCGGGATATCCCATGAACCCTGGCATTTCCGATATGTCGGATATCCCCATTCAGAAATTATGAACTTAAAAAATCTGGCCCTGGAGGAATACCTGAAATATCTAAAGAATTATCCTTATAACGGAAAACATTTAAAATATTTCAACTACGATTTCAGTTATGAAATTTTTTATATCAGCCATTCAAGTATGAAAAAACTGCCGCCGGAACTGCCAAACAACGTACTCTATCAGATCTCCGGGAATAACATGGACGGCTATATTATTACCTTAAGAAGAAAACGCAGAGGAGATAATCTTTCTATTTAAGTATCGCAAGGAACCTTGCGGTATGCATAGGGGATAAATTAGCTTCTGGGGATTTTCATAAAACGAAATATAAAACAGAAAGTTATGCTATGCATAGGGTGGAAAAATGAATAATAACGACAAGGTCCGTTACGGACAATCATATAAAAATACTAGCTACGCAGGTTTAGACTATCTCCGGATAATTGCGGCTTTTCTCATTGTAGCAATACATACTTCTCCCTTAATGTCCTTTTCACCGGAAGCGGATTTTATCTTTACCAGAATAATTGCCCGGGTAGCAGTCCCTTTTTTCTTTATGGTAACAGGATTTTTTCTGCTATCCCGTATTATACCAAGCCAGGGAGCACGGCCGGAAACAGATACCGGAAAGCCTGCCGGAGAGGTCAAAAAATTTCTCAAAAAGACAGCCGTTCTGTATGGGGCAGCCATACTGATCTACTTTCCAATTAATATATACAGCGGGTTTTTTAATGAAAAACATGGGTTAACCAGCCTATTAAAAGATATCTTTATAAACGGTACTTTCTATCACCTGTGGTATCTTCCGGCAGTTATCACCGGAGTAATTTTTATCTATATCCTCACTGCATACTTCGGAAAGAGAAACTTGTTTCTTATTTCTCTTCTATTATATGGGATCGGACTTTTGGGAGACAGTTATTACGGTTTAACGATTAAGCTGCCCTGGTTAAAAAATATATACGATTCAATATTTTATCTATTCGATTATACCAGAAACGGAATATTTTATGCTCCTGTCTTTTTGGTTTTAGGTGCCTTAATTGCAAGACAGTACAGAAAGTTGACCCTGAAACAGAGTCTGTCCGGTCTTCTGTTCTCTTCTGCCCTGCTGTTTTTGGAAGGTTTGGTTTTACATCATAATAACCTGCAAAGACATGACAGTATGTATCTGTTTCTGATTCCTGTCATGTATTATCTATTTAAAACAGCTTTACTATGGCAGGGCAGAAGCAATAAAAATCTCAGAACCCTCTCCATGGTGGTCTACATTACACATCCCCTGGCTATTATCGTGGTAAGAGGTGCGGCAAAAGTTCTGAGCCTGGAAAAACTATTGATTACCAACAGCCTGCTTCACTATCTTGCAGTCTGTATTCTTTCTTATATATGGGGCTTACTTTACCTATATATTACAAACCTTGGCAAGCAGGAGAATCCGGATATCTTCGGCAGAGCCTGGATCGAAATTAATTTAACCAATCTCATTGAAAATGCAAAAGAGCTGAAGGCAATACTTCCAAAGGACTGTACCCTTATGGCAGTCGTGAAAGCCAATGCCTATGGTCATGGGGATATCCGTATAGCCAGGGAATTAAATAAAAACGGCATTTATTCCTTTGCGGTAGCCACACTGGCAGAAGCGGTGGATCTGCGCAGAAGCGGTATTAAAGGTGAGATTCTGATCTTTGGTTACACACATCCTCAGGATTTTAAATATCTGGTAAAATATGATCTGATTCAGACGATTGTGGATTATGAATATGCTCAGACTTTAAATGGTTATGGCAGACCGGTAAGTGTTCACATTAAAATTGATACCGGTATGCATCGTTTAGGAGAGAACTATAATAATGTCTCCAATCTGGCAGCTATCTTCCGCCTTGAAAATCTGAGAATTAAAGGTA